>DATDEW010000385.1:0-3183 GCA_036522935.1 Kapaibacterium sp. (SeqCode) | reverse complement strand
AAGAAGTTTGATAGTGCACTCTATGCCTACCGCAATTTCACTCGTAAGATCAAGCCGGTCTTAAAAGAAGATACAACAGCGCTTCAAGACGCACTCTTTTATACAGTCTATCTGGAAAGAAGTGCAGAGCTTCGCGAGATGCCCAAAAATACCGATGAGCCCGAAGTTGTTGGTGCGATCAATTCAGCGTTCTGGGATTTTGCTCCATCAATTCGTGCTGATGGTAAACTCCTGACATTCACCTCCCGTCGTCAATCAACAAATAGCCAGAAGATGAGCGACACGAAAGACTACGGTGATGATATCTTTTATTCAGTCAAAGATAGCACTGGTATGTGGAGCGCGCCAAAGGCAGCACCATCACCAGTTAATTCACCAGATGACGAAGGGGTCGCTTCACTTGCAAGAGATGGGCAAACAGTCTTTTTCTCAATTTGCCGCAGACCTGATGGTGTCGGTGATTGTGATCTCTATTACTCAGAGCTCAACGGTACTACATTTAGCCAGCCGAAGAATCTTGGCCGCTCGGTGAATGCTCGCGAATGGGATGGTCAGCCTTCAATATCTGCCGATGGCGGTCAGCTTTACTTTTCTTCAAAACGTAGAAATTCAATTAATGGCTCGGAAGATATTTGGGTGTCGTATAGGAATACAGACGGCTCATGGGGGATGCCGCTCAATCTTGGTGATGCGATCAATACTCCGATGAGTGAGCGTTCACCGTTTCTTGCTGCCGACGGAAAGACCTTGTATTTTTCATCGAACGGACACCCCGGCTATGGTGATCATGATCTGTTCGTCTCACGGAAGCAACCTGACGGTACATGGAGCATACCGGAGAATCTTGGCTCGCCGATCAACACTTCCGGTGAAGATGAGTATTTAACGATCCCTGCTCGTGGTGATAAAATACTTTACTCATCGCAGCAAGAAGGTAATGATTATAACATCTTCGAAGCAAAACTACCGCCATCACTTCAACCGGCTCCGGTTACGCTTGTTGCAGGACATGTGTATGATAAGTTTACAAAGAAGCCACTCAGTGCAAAGCTTGAAGTGACGAATTTAGAGAAAGATGAATTGCTTGCTACCTACAACTCAAATAGCGAGACCGGCGAGTTCTTCATAACCTTACCGATGGGGTTTGAGTATGGGATGACAGCAACTGCACCAAACTATGCGTTCTTCTCCGCGCACTACACTCCGCCTGATACAGGGCTCTATAAAGAGATAAGTTATGATGTGTATCTCACTCCTGTTGATACGAACCTGTTCGCTACGACAGAGACAGGAAATACCGGCGGAGATGAAGATGTAACGATCATACCGCTTAATAATATCTTCTTTGATTTTAAGTTAGCAACCTTACGGGATGAATCAACTACTGAGCTTAAGAATATTGTAGCATTCTTGAAGCAATATCCGAAGCTTAAAGTTGAGATCTCAGGTCATACAGACAGCATCGGTACTGAAGCTGTCAACAAGAACCTCTCACAACAGAGAGCGAATGCCGTGAGAAGTTATATTGTTAAGAATGGCATACCTGCTGCACGTATCTCGGCAAAAGGATATGGCGCTACACGCCCTATTGCACCTAATGATACAGAAGATAATAGGCAGAAGAATCGCCGTACAGAGTTTCGTATCTTGAATAAAAAGAAATGAAAAAGATAGGTATATTCGGAGGCGCATTTGACCCACCGCACATCGGGCATCTCATCGCGGCGCAATATGCAGCAGAGCAGTTGTCACTTGATAAGGTTATCTTTGTACCTTCGGGAAATCATCCATTTAAGGAAGGTGCGCTTGTAGCAAGCGCTGAGCAGCGTTTTGCGATGACAAAACTTGCAATTGCTGGCAACCCGTTGTTCGATGTAAGTGATGTTGAGATCCGTAAAGAAGGAAAGTCGTACACCTTTGAGACGCTTGAGTATTTTTGTTCTCTTTACCCTAATGGTACATTGTCATTTCTTATCGGTACTGACAACATTAAGGACTTCTCCTCCTGGAAGCATCCGGAAAAGATCGTTGAGTTTGCAACTGTTGTTGTGCTCAATAGGGAAGTGGTTCGTATCCCTAAACAAGAGAATGAGTTTATGGCACGGTTTCTTTACCTTGATACTCCGACAATAGAAATATCATCAACAGAAGTCCGCAATCGCCTTGCAGAACATAAAGCTGTTCGCTATATGATCAGGAATGGTGTAGAGTTGTTTCTTGATATGACGGGTTTATACAGATAAAGGTTAGTGTACAGAAAAATTTGAGAAATATATAAAAACGAGAACAGCATCCACCAAAAGTCCTATTGCAGTCCCTGTTACTGCACGACTTCCGACCCACCCTTCAATTCTGAAGTCTTTGATGTCGTTATTCCAGACTACCGTTGAGCGTGTGGAATCTTTGATGATAAATCCTGATATTAGCGGTATAGTCCTATCTGTGCGAATGACTTCAAAATCATAGTCTTCAAAGTAAAGCGAGTCATTTTTAAAAAATCTAATTGTTCTATAGGGTACATAACCATTTTCAGTGGCAAAACCATGATACCCAAATCCTTTGAATACGGTTTGATGCCTTGACCAGTCTCGCTTTTGATATTCGATCTTAGAGCCAAATGTAGGGAACAGGGCTTGAGGGTGCGACCTGAGGAAATCGTTGTACATGTTCCTATATTCCATTTCAGATAGTAGTGTGTCGCCGGAGTAGAATCCTGTCACAATGTTACTATCAACCTTATCTATGGTAATAAATCCATACTTGGATGTAGAAATATCGACACCATAGCCATAACCTTTTGCTGCCTCGTTCAATCCGACACCTGTTCCGATGAGGGTACACGATGATAGAAGTAGAGAACAAAATATAGGTAGTATACGTATGTCGGGCATTAGTAAAATAAGATTAAATATATTACTTGCCTTCCATGGCCTCTTCGATCTCGTCCATAATGTGCTTGACTTTTGGGTCGTCTTTGTACTTATCCATTAATGGCTCAAGCGTTTTTAATGATACGATAGAGTTATATCCCAACTTCTCAAGTGATTTTCCAACCTGCTCGGTGATCCCGTTCATGAGCTTCATATAGATCGTCTCTTCATTCTGACTTTTACTACCCTTGCCGCCGAACATAGGGGTCATCTTTAATAAGTAGTCGCGAAGTTCCATCAACACAACTATTAC
>DATDEW010000384.1:0-2269 GCA_036522935.1 Kapaibacterium sp. (SeqCode) | reverse complement strand
ATATCTTTCATCACCGGTATGGCACTGGCTGCCACTTATGAAGTTGATGCAGTTCACGTGGAGATGGGATGTGATAATGGTGCTAGGCGGGGCGGTTTGTATAGCGCTTAGTGATCCAATTAAAAGCCGTTTACTTGTTGTTGTGACTATCGCAATAACAATGTCAGTGTTCTTCTCATATTCCACTCTCACACGCAATGCCAATAGTTATAAAGTTGCTAGTTTCGGGAGAGTTGATGCTCATGAGTATGTACCATCGACTGTAAACCGCGATTTTAAGAGCCAAATAGAGCTATTGAAACAGGCATCACGCGGCCGTTATGTTATGGCTGATGATAGTTTATATTCTCAAAGTATAACGGTTGTTGAAGACAAGCCCTATTATAAAAAGATACATTTTATCCAGAACAAGCTGCCGGTTCGTGTTACGATCAACACACTTATTTTTCCAACGTGGAAATTTCGGGATATGAATAATAAGATCGTGCCTATCTACTCTGATTCGATAGGCAGAATTACTACTACTATCTATCCGCATACTAATAGCGACTATACTCTAACACTTGAGGAACATTCGAGTGAACGTTCCGGGGGCGTGCTAAGCTTGGTCGGTATCGGACTCTTAGCTGCGGTATGTCTCCTCACAGTTTTTTTGCGAAATCAAGAAGTTTCTTGACGATAGCATCTGAGGTTGCCTCGGCGTAATATCGTAGGAGCGGTTCTGTACCAGAAGTGCGAATCATAAGCCATGCGCCGCCTTCAAGGTGATACTTGTAGCCGTCATTGGTTATGGTAGCATGTACTTTTAGCCCTGCGATATTCGAAAATCCTTTCTTTGCTTTTGCAAGGACGGTCTTCTTGCGTGCGTCAGTGGTATGGAAATCAAAGCGCTCATATTTATGCGCACCGAATTGTTTTTCAAGGTCAGAGACGAGTTCGCCGAGCGATTTTTTGTAATGTCCGCATATCTCTGCAAGCAAGAGTCCGTTGAAAAGTCCGTCGCGTTCTGGAATGTGAAGAGAAGGAATGCCGATCCCACCTGACTCTTCACCGCCAATAAGAATATTCCCGTTTAGCATATACTCGGTGATATACTTAAAACCGACAGGTGTACGGATAACATTGAGTCGGTATCTTGAACACATCTTATCGATCATTGATGTGACGGATAGACTTACCGCAACATCACCTTTCTTCTTGCGAACTTCGACAAGATACTTCAAAAGCAAACAAAGTATCATCTGCGAGCTGAAGAATCTACCTGTCTCATCTATTGCGCCGATACGGTCGGCGTCACCATCAGTGACAAGACCAATATCGAACTGTCCTTGCACAACGAAGTCAGAAAACTCTTTTGTATTTTGTGGAAGCGGCTCCGGCGGAGTGCCGCCGAATCCGGGATTCCAGATGTTATGCAAGATCCCTGCATCGGGTAAGAGATGCTCAAGAGTATCAATACCAGACCCATACATTGGATCGTAAGCGATCTCTATCCCTGACTGCACGATCCCCTTGATATTAACAAGCTTCTTCAGCTCATTGATATACATTGTCTTTGCATCATGGTCAATGATGAGCTTCTTTTTCTTAAGTTCATCAAGTGAAGCGAGATTTTTCGGAGCGAAGTTCTTCTTCTCGAGCTTAGCACAATGGTCTTCAATGACCTTTATCGTATCCGGAAGTGCAGCTCCGCCATACCAACCTTTTATCTTGTAGCCGTTGTACTTCGCGGGATTATGCGATGCTGTTATCATCACACCGCCGGCAAGTTTTTTCTTGACGATCGCGAGTGAAGTTGCAGGTGTGGCAACGATAGTCGTGGCAAGATAGACTTTTATTCTATGGCTTGCAATAACACGAGCGGCATGAACAGCAAACTCACGGCTTCCGAAACGTGCATCATAGCCGATGAATATCCCATTCTTTGCTAGTTTGTGTTTCTTGAAGTAAAGTGCTGTTGCTTCCGATACGAGAGCAACATTCTCGAACGTATAGTTATCTGCGATCACATCGCGCCAGCCGTCAGTACCAAATTTTATCTTCATTCGTGTTATTTATTCTCTAATGCCAAAAGTTGTTCGAAAAAGTTCGTTCCGTTCATCGTCGGTGATATCACGTGTACTGCGAGAGTCACCGACTGTTTCTATAAGTGAGTTGCCGCTTATTGTAAGTCGTCCTTCACCAGTCAGGATGGAACATACTTCCTTGCTAGTAAAAGGGGAGTCGGCAGATGTTTGATGATAGTTGCACATCTCAGTAAACTCAGGTA
>DATDEW010000383.1:0-5239 GCA_036522935.1 Kapaibacterium sp. (SeqCode) | reverse complement strand
GTAGGGGCATGCCGCTGGCATGCCCGTGCCACAATGTGAAAAAATGCCTCTCGAATCGGTACATCGCTCGCACTGGTATCAAACCCGAAACATTCTCGTCACATACAACCGCGGGCATGCCCCTACGTTTTCTGCAATTATTTTCCTTCCGGGTAGATTACTTAGTACATGCGCATTATCTTCTATCTCTTCATGCTGTGTGCAGTGCCTGTGGTGGTCTTTGGGCAACCATCTCTTCCGTTAGGTGATCAGCAATCGCCGACTCTTTCAACTCCATCTTCATCTTTTGAGAGTGATGATGGCTACGTGCCTACTATCGCTAAAGGAAGATCAGTATCTTTGGAGCTAACCTCAAGCGAATGTATCCGTATTCAGAATGTTGGAATCAACTACTCTACAGCTTCTGAACATCAGAAGGCATATGATACTTTGCGATACTACATTGAACAATGTGCTGCCATAGATGATAGATCGTTTTTAAACTTTGGAACAATTACCGTGAATGCTTCACAACTATGGAAACAAAAGAAAATCTCTCCTGAAAGTTATCGTGAATGGTTAAAGTCAGTCCTGTATCTGAACCCTGATAGTCTTTATTATTGTTCAGATGCGATTGAAATTGCGACAACATACGATTTCCAAGATTCTGTAGGTGGAGTCGATGGTAATGCCGGAGTGACAGTTCTCAAGTATTTGCTTGATTCTGCCAATTGTTCTCTCTTCCATGATGGAATAAATAGTCTTTGGAAAAATCAATTGCGTTATTGGCAGATCAGGCATTGGCGTGATACAGTAACAGATTCACTCAAAACACCACTTGATACAGGATACACCACAATAGACGCACTCGGTTTGCAGATATTGAGGGGACCAACGAACAGTGTGATACCGGACATACATACACCACTTAACAAACGTCCGATAGCCGAAGCACGAGCAATACCGAATCCAATGAAGGATGAGGTAGAGCTTTGGTATAAGCTAATAGAAGGCGCACTTGTAAAGATAGAGGTGTATGATGCTTTAGGTAAACAGATGTACTCCTTGGCACAAGGGTATAAACCCGAGGGCGAGAACAGGCTACATCTTGATACACGAAGCTGGTCAAGCGGAAGCTACTATGCCCGCTTTACAACACTTGGTGGAGAAGTAAAGACCATCAAGCTCCTCAAAGAGTAAGTTTATTAATAACCTCACCCTACCCCCACATTGAAAAGGAGAGGGCTAGGAGCTAAGAATCTGAACCCCATCCACGCCGATGGGGTTTATTATTATCGTATCTTTGCCTTTTGGAATTCACTTCTACTACGATAGGAAGGGAACACGTGTCGTCACGATATACTCGGTTCATAGTACCTCTCTCACTCTGCGTACTGCTTATTGCGGGCTGCCGTCCGTCGCAGCAATCGCGGCGAAATGATACGAAAACGAACCAGCAAAAGAACGCTGCCTCGGCGCAGATGTATGATTCACTCGTTATCCTGCAGGATAAGCTCATCACTGTCATTGATACGATGACGAACGTCCTCGGCGATCACCGCAAGCGTATCCGCGATCTCGAAGCGGAGGTCAACCGCTTGCGCGCACTCTTAGAGCATAGCTCGGCTTCACAAATTCCGCAGAGCGGTGGATATGTAACCGCTCCGCCGGTTGCACCGCCACGCGCTTCCGAGCCATATACACAGCCGACGACGACCGCTCCGCCTGATGAAAAGTATAGCAATGCACTGAAGCTTTTTAACTCATCACGTTACTCCGAAGCGCTTGCTGCATTCGATGAACTTGCTCACGGCCAGCCGAACTCACCATACATGCCGAACTACATCTACTGGCGAGGCGAGTCAATGTACGCGCTTGGTGATTACGATAATGCGATCAGAAGTTTTCATGACGTGCTCGAAAAGTATCCGAACTCAGGTAAAGCCGATGATGCCGAATATAAAATAGCCGCAAGCTATGAGAAACTCGGAGAGGATGAGATAGCAAAGTCAGCGTACGAGCGCCTGATACTTAGCTTTCCCGAAAGCGAGTACGTTGCGCGGGCAAAAGCGCGTCTTAAAAAATTGAACTAACAGACCATGTATATGAAACGAACAACGTTCATTCTTGCACTCTTTGCACTATGTATCATTGCAGTATCTGCAAAGTCTCAAGATTTTGAAGAAGGTATAGTCTCACCCGGCGACGAAGAGCCGCTTTATACACTCTTCTCTATTAAGCTCTCGGGCGGCTACGGTTTTGGCAGAGGAAGCCAGTACTATGGCAACACCGGAAACGAGCAGGTCTATTGGAGTGCCGGCGAAGGTGCGAAGATGGATATGGGACTTGTCGTACCCTTGCTTCCGATCGATGTTGTTAATCTTGACGGCGAAGAGTTCGGGCCGGAGCGTTTCCCTGTTGTTGGTCTTGATATGGAACTTGCATCCGGCTATCACGTCTCGACAGGCGGCACAACCAATGATGAACTCCTTGGCGGCATAATGACGACAAATCGCAAATACACGTACATCCCGGTAACACTCGGCTTCAATGCCCGCGCTACGCTTGGCGCAGGGATGCCGTCTATCTTTGTCGGTGCCGGCGGCGGAATAAATGTACATGGTATCTATGAAGATCAGGTGTCATTCTCAAACTCTACTGCAACATTTACACGTAAGTATACACCGCCAATTCCGTTCACGATGTATGGCGTAATAGGTTTTGAGATCCCGCTGCTTTATTCTGCAGAAGATGGCAACAGTATGGTCGATCTCTTTGTACAGGGACGACTTGAAGATGCGACGAACTACATTTATGATTATCGCGTCGAAGGCTCTGATGGTTCACAGGTCGTTGTTCGTCCTAATGATGACGAGTTTCTACTGAACAATACCGAGAGTGCACGCTCTGCTTCGAGCGCATCTATCTCACTTGGTTTTAAGATAAACATTTACTAAAACGCAGATGCACATGAAGTTACGTACTTTTATACTTCTTCTTTTATCGGCAACGCTTGTCGTGGGTCTGAACTCATGCCGTCCGCGTTCGCAGAGATCTGCAAAGAAACAGACTAAGACCCCGCCGGCTGATACAAGCAAGCAAAAGGCACCAACAGCAAAGAGCGTCATGAGCCGTGCCGATAGCGTGCTCGCTAATCTTGCGACGCTTTCAGCCGAAGAGCGCGACAGACCGCTGGTAACGCCGTCGGATTACCAGACACAGCCCGCGCCACAAAATGTGAGCCCTGACCCTTCAGGATACAAAGTATTTGAATCAGGTCTTGCAAGCTTTAATGCAAGCGACTATCAGGGGGCGATCGGCGCGTTCAGCCAAATAACTTCCAACGGTCGTCCGCCGGAGCTTGTCCCGAATGCATATTACTGGACAGGCGAAAGTTACTATGCGATGAACCGCTTCACGGAGTCGATCCCGTACTTCGAGTACACAGCGAAAGCCGGACCTTCCTATAAACGCGAGACGGCATTCTATAAGATAGCGATGGCATCGAGCTTAGCCGGCAATGACGAAGCCGCCAGTACCTGGACCCAACGCCTAAGAGCCGAGTATCCGAAATCGAAATACGTTAAGCTCTTGAAGAATGCGGGAGTAGAATAAAGTATCTAGCGAAAGGCGTTTAGTATACGGATGCTAAACGCCTATACGCCAAAATCACCTGAATACCCCCCCTTCACTTTCTGGCAACTTCACACCCCTTTTTATAGTTAAAAAACTGTCAATTTTGTGTCTTACTTATTAAACTCTCTACCAACGTGAAAAAGAATTTTACATTTACTTCTCTCATTCTTACCGCACTTGTTGCGCTGATGTTCACCTCTTGTAAAAAAGAAGGCGGCGAAGCAGCAAGTGATGAGATACTTGTCGGACATTTTGCTTCGATGACGGGGCAGACCGCTACCTTCGGTCAGTCAGCAGATAAAGGCATCCTCCTTGCAGTTGACGAGATCAACGCCGGAGGCGGTGTGCTCGGCAAGAAGATAAAGATCATCACAGAAGATGATCAGTCAAAGGCAGAAGATGCTACGAAGGCAGTGCAGAAGCTTATCAACCGTGATAAGATCGTTGCGCTTCTTGGTGAAGTTGCCTCGACACGCTCAAAGGCAGGCGGACCTATTGCTCAGCAGAACAAGATACCGATGATCTCACCTGCATCAACGAACGAAGACGTAACGAAGATCGGTGATTACATTTTCCGTATCTGTTTTATCGACCCGTTCCAGGGCGAAGCTATTGCACAGTTCTCAATGAAGTCGCTCTCTGCAAAACGCGCAGCTATCTTGCTTGATACCAAGCAGGATTACTCTATCGGACTTGCAGATGCATTCCGCAAGACGTTCAAGGCAAACGGCGGCGAGATCGTAAGCGAACAATCATATTCATCAGGCGATAAGGATTTCCGCGCAGCACTTACTTCTGTCCGCTCATCAAATCCTGATGTGATCTTTGTCCCGGGTTACTATAGCGAGCTTTCACTCATCGTTCGTCAGGCACGTGAGCTTGGTCTTAACATACCGCTTCTTGGCGGCGACGGCTGGGACTCGGAAGAACTCACCAAAGGTGCAGAAGCAGAGTTTAACAACACATACTTCTCGAACCACTTCTCGGCAGAAGACCCTGACCCTGCAGTGCAGAACTTCATCACAAAGTACAAAGCGAAGTATAACTCGAACCCGGACGCTATGAGCGCACTCGGCTACGATGCTGCTCTTATCCTTGCTGATGCTATCAAACGTGCCGGCACGACAGAGGGGGCGAAGCTCCGCGATGCTATCGCAGCTACAAAGGATTTTAGCGGTATCACAGGTAAGATCACCATTAACAGTGAGCGTAATGCAGAAAAGCCGCTGACGATCCTGCAGATCGTTGACGGTAAGTTCAAGTTCGCGCAGCGCATTGGCTCTAAGGGCGAAGCATTGACGGAGTTCAAACTTGCAGCACCTGCTGCGGCTCCGGCGAAATAACAACTTATTTTACTCTAGGAAAGGGCACACCAAAAGTGTGCCCTTTCTGTTTATAGACGTCTCTTGCCGTAGAGAGCCCGATTTTTCGGTATCTTTGTAGTAGAAAGTTCGTGTCTAGATGGGTGATATTTTACAACAGCTTGTCAATGGTATCTCGCTCGGGGCAATATATGCCCTGATCGCGCTCGGCTATACGATGATCTACGGTGTGCTGCGGTTCATCAACTTCGCGCACGGTGATATCTTTATGGTCGGTGCGTACGTCGGGTACTTTGCAGCCA
>DATDEW010000382.1:0-4838 GCA_036522935.1 Kapaibacterium sp. (SeqCode) | reverse complement strand
CGCTCGGTGCGAGGTCTCTTAATGAGGTAATGAGAACATCAGCTACCCGGTTTCTTGAAGCAGGGTTAAATGTTATTTGGCAAACTGGACCTTCGACGGACTTCGAGCAGATCAAAGCGGTATTTACCGAGACTGCGAATCTTGCATTACTGCCGTATATTAACGATATGGGTGCGGCATATGCAGCGGCTGATCTTGTCGTCTCGCGTTCAGGAGCTTCGACACTTGCAGAACTTGCCACGCTTGGTAAGCCGGCGATACTTGTTCCGTATCCGCTTGCAATAAAAAATCATCAGGAATATAATGCCCGTGCATTTGAGTTATCAGATGCGGCGGTGATGCTTCTTGATAAAGATCTGCCTGCCAAGTTCGAGCATATGGTGCTTGATCTTGTCTTCAATGAGGCAAGACTTCGCGCAATGCAGGAGAAAATCGTACAAAGGGAGAACAAAGATGCACGGAAAGTTGTAGCAAGATGGTTACTCTCTCATTGCACATAAGAAGATTATGCAGGAAGACGAGAAAAAATTTCGATATACATACACATTCCTCTACCAATCGGTAGCGGTCTATGCAACGACGCTTGCTGCGTATTTAGTTATCCGCGGATTTCTCATCGAGAAAGAATTCAGTATCGTTCTCACAGACCCGGTTCTGTTTCTGCTTTCGGTGATCATTATAGTATCGGCGCTTGCGATCATCTATAATATGTGGCTCCATAGACGTATCCGAATTTCTGCAGACAAGATAGTCTTAGAGAGTCGCTTGCGTCAGTTCGCGATCGAGCGAAGCAACGTCAGTTCTATTCGCAGGAGCTTATCACGTGAGAACGGATTTCCGAAAACACCGGTAATCATCTTTCGCCTAAAAGATAGAAAGCGTCCGCTTCGTATTCGCACATACAACTTCGAGAAGAACGAAGAGCTTTATGCTGAAATAAAAAGCTGGGCAGGACGACTACTTGATGAACGCCGCAAGATACGCAAGGGAGGCAGCACAAACTAATGCAGCGAGTGCATTTTATCGGTATCGGCGGAGCCGGTATGTCGGGGCTTGCCGAGATATTACTTGCGCGTGGTACAAATGTATCAGGCAGTGACCTTGTGCGCTCCGAAAAGACCGAGGAGCTAAAGAAACAAGGCGCACATATTTTCATTGGTCACGACGCAAAGCATATTTCAAGTGATATTGATACTGTCGTCTATTCATCTGCTGTTCGTAATTCAGGAAACCCCGAACTTATAGAAGCAGAAAAGCAAGGTATCAAGACCATACGAAGAGCTGATTTCTTAGGTGAACTTACAAGAGGGATTCCGACCATTGCCGTTAGCGGCACTCACGGCAAGACAACAACATCGTCGATGATAGCACATATCATGATCGAGTCAGGTCTTGATCCGCTCGTTTCTATCGGCGCAAAAGTAAAAGAACTTGGGGGCAAGAACGCAAGAGCAGGCAAAGGCAATATTGCGGTTGTCGAGGCAGATGAGTATGACAGAAGTTTTCTGGCGCTTCATCCATCTATAGCGGTTATAACAACGCTGGAAGCCGAACACCTTGATATCTATAAAGACCTCGCCGATCTTGAAGAGACGTTCGTCAGGTTCGTTAATAACAGAGATGGCGACAAAGAACAAGGATATGCTGTCGTAAATATTGATGAGCCAGCCGTCAGAGATATACTTGCGAAGCTAGAAAAGAAGATCATTACCTTCGGAGTAACTTCCGATGAAGCGAAGTACAAGGCAAAGGATATTTCAGTAAAGGGATTTGAGACAAGGGCTACTATTATCCGCGGCGGCGAAACACTAGGTGAACTTGTGCTTGGTGTGCCCGGTGAGCATAACATAAAAAATGCTCTTGCTGCGATAGCTGTATCAGATATTCTGGCGATTCCTTTTGAAAGAGCAAAAACATCACTTATGACGTTTCGCGGCGCCGAGCGTCGGGCAGATGTCATTGGCGAAGCAGGTGGGGTTTTGGTCATTGATGACTATGCTCATCACCCGACGGAGATTCGGGCGACGCTATCAGCCATCCGCAAAGGGTATCCGGGAAGGCGTATTATAGCGAGCTTTCAGCCGCATACATTCACCCGTACCCGTGATTTTGCAGAGGAGTTCGGGAAAGTTTTTGGAGATTTATCAGACGAACTACTGCTTCTTGATGTTTATCCGGCACGAGAAAAACCGATAGTCGGTGTCACAAGTGACCTCATTTTACGGTCATATAAGAAGAAAACAGGGATCATCCCATTTGAAGAGCTTCCCCAGCGTGCGGCCGATATTGCCAAAGAAGGTGATATCATCCTCACGATCGGTGCAGGGACAATAACCGAGGCCGCACCGAAGATACTTGCGAAGCTCAAAGAGAAAACAAAGAAGCGATAGAGAGTAGTAATGCCGAAGCAAAACAAACGATTTGTAGTTATCACCTTCAGAGCAAGCCGCGAACCCGTCGAGGATATGTTCTGGGCTGAAGCCGAGTATGATGGCGCATGGACGAATGTCACACGCCTTGAGAGAGTAAAGACCCGCAGAGAGATCCTTGAGCGGATCGGCGAACTCGATACAGCGATCATTGGTATTGATGCACCGTTCGGTTTTGCGAAGCCGTTCGTTGACCTTATTGCAAAAGAAGGAATTACCGGAGATTGGAAACAGGTAGCGCATAAAATTCGCGAAGACCTCAAGAAAAATACCGAAGATGGTATCAAACTTTGGGTTGAGAAGATGGGTAGATACCGCGAGTCAGACCTTGAGACAGAAGAAGAAGCAAGCTGGCGCAATACACGGCCTGTTCAAAATAGAAGCGGCAGACGTTTTCAGGAGCCTAGAGCTCCGCATGAATTCCTCTCGAAAGCAGAACGCTTCCGTAGAATTGACCAGATCGTCAAACGTATCTCAAATACAGGCATTGAGTCAACGCTTGGTATCAGATACAATAAGCTTACAAGCAGATATGATTTCTTAGACAGCGAAGCGCAAGGAAGACGAGCACTTCTGTGTATATCACTTCTCTCGCAGCTTGTTGAGCAGCATCCTGAAGTAAGTGTTTGGCCGTTCATGCAGCCGGCAAAAGTTACCGTAGCGGAGATCGCGCCTGCGTTATTTCCGAAAGCACCGAGACCACAAGAGATGGCAAAGTTCTTCGAGAAAGAAGAAGACAATGCACTCTTTATTGATAAAGCTGTCAGAGAGACAGCTAGTTCGAATAAGACTGCAATGACAGCTCTCTTCTCGTTGCTTGGTATTATCAGTGCAGAGCGTCGCGAGAACAAGATGATCCGTCCGTTACGTGATTACCGAGAAAATTTTTATGAGAACGAGCTTGTAAAGAGTGAAGGCTGGACGTATGGCATCGGGTACAAAGACCCTCTCAAGAATGACGCTCCGCCTCCAAGGGAAAAAAGAGAAAAGACTGCTCCGGCAGTTGAACAAGCTCCGGTCGTTGAAGAAGTAGCTGTCGAAAGTGTCGCAAGCTAACGAACTCCGCTCACTTGTCGCGGGCAGCGTCACCGAAAATAAGCCGCTTGCACCATTCACTACGTTTCGCATTGGCGGTAACGCCAAGATTTTTGTCGAGCCCGAATCAGTTGATGATATCATCCGGGTTCAAGCATTCGTCAAAGAACACAACCTTCCTTTTTTCATTTTAGGTAACGGCTCCAACGTACTCATCTCTGATGAAGGTTGGAATGGCGTTGTGATGAATCTTGAGGATGGATTTACATTGCTTGAATACTCCGATGGCACCGTTTACGTAGGTGCAGGAGTGAAGATGGCGATCTTCGTTGATTTTTGTATTAAGAATCACCGCAAAGGAGTAGAGATGCTTGCGGGGATACCTGCAACAATAGGCGGTGCGGTATGGATGAATGCAGGATGCTATGGCGGCGAGATTGCAGATACCATCACCGAAGTCGAACTTGTCAGAAACGGCAAGCATATATGGCTGCCGAAAGAAGAGTGTGATTTCCGTTATCGTCATTCCGGTTTTGGCAAAGATGACATTGTTATCGGAGCAAAATTCAAGATGGGTGAAGGCGACTCAGCCGAGCTCCGAGAGATAAAGCTCAACCACCTTAAACATCGCAATGAAGTGCAGCCGGTAAGTATGCCGAACTGTGGTTCAGTGTTCAAAAACCCGAAGCCGCACTTTAGTGCAGAACTCATTGAGTCAGTCGGACTCAAGGGGACAAAGATAGGCGGAGCGCAGATAAGTATGAAGCATGCGAACTTCATTACCAATCTTGAAAGTGCTTCGGCAGAAGATGTGATAGCGCTTATTAACCTCGAACGCAAAACGGTTTTTGATTCTACGGGCATCATTCTTGATCCTGAAGTACAACTGGTCGGATTTAAAGAGAATCCGATACTCCCTCTATCCTAACTTTCCTTACTGAATTTCATTTCTCGAAGAAGATGCTTCTCTCCTTTAATTAACGAGAGAGAATGCAACTGCACATCAACAGACCGGGCAAGGACGAGCCGCTTCGCGGCGGATATGCCCCTGCACATAGTGCTAAGCCGCTCGACGAGTTCGACGAAACACTTCACCAGGAGATACTTCCCGATGAAGAGTTTTCGTACGAAGAAGAAGAGCAGGGCGGGTGGCGTTCATCGCGACGCATTGCATTAGCGACATTTCTCGGAGCGATCATACTCGTTTGCGGCATAATCTACTTTGCATCAGACTTCAGCTCAAGCGAAAAACTTGCTTCAATCAGAGTTGAAGGCAATCGTGCGGTTCTGACAAGCGAGATCTATGCCTTGGCATCTGTCAATAAGAAAGAAGCGTTTTATGAAATAGATCTGAAGAACATTGAAGTAAAGGTT
>DATDEW010000381.1:0-7254 GCA_036522935.1 Kapaibacterium sp. (SeqCode) | reverse complement strand
CAATTGTATAGTGTGTTCGCTTCACCATCACGGGCAACTGCGAACTGAAATCCTTCGCGCAAGCTCCGTGCAGACCAAACACCATCAGCTCGAAGCAGCATTACGCCGACTTGCATATCACTGGTTAAATGTTTGTCCTTATGCATTCGCGTGATAGCATTATCAAGTGCTACATCAGGCTCAACACCCTGACGAAGCTGTTCGACGATATGGAATGCAGAACAAGCACGCATCACGAGTTCTCCGTTACCTGTTGCAACTGCAGCCCCCACTTCTCCGTCAACATAGAGTCCTGCACCGATAATAGGTGAATCCCCGACTCTGCCATGCATCTTGAATGCAAGTCCGGACGTGGTACACGCTCCGGCAAGTTTACCGTTCTTATCGCGAGCAATGATGCCTATTGTATCATGGGACTCGTTGAGTATCTCCCGGGAAAGCTCATGCTTAAGGCCGCCTTCTTCATACTCAAAAACATATTCATGTTCACCTTCAGTCGAACGACGCAGACGGACATTTAATCCGCCTTTGGGAAGCGACTTCCATTTGTCATATAGTTTTTTAGCGGCATCGGTCAGGAGTTCGTCCTTCGCGAATCCCTCACGCTCTGCAAACAGCTCTGCGCCTTTTCCTGATAGCATAATGTGAGGAGTCTTCTCCATAACGCGGCGAGCTATGGAAATAGGATGCAGATAATGTTCGACGAATGTAACTGCTCCGCAGTTTCCGTCGTGATCCATGATAGATGCGTCAAGTGAGACGACACCCATATCATCGGGTATCCCGCCTCTGCCTACTGACATGCACGTTTCATCTGCTTCACAGTTGCGTGCCCCTGCTTCAACGCCGTCAAGCGATGAACTGCCTGAGAGCAATGATTCAAATGTAACTCGGTTCGGCTCGAAGCCGTGTTTCCAGGTCGCTAATGTTTCCATTAAACTTATTTTATGATCACCACGGGCTTGGTCTCGTGCCACCCCCATGAATCTATCGCAACAGAATACCTTCCCGACGGTAGTGATGAGAGATCGAGATGATACTCGTTCATACCTTTTTTAGCTGCAACATTCTTTTCAAGAACAATACTGCCTGATGAGTTAGAAACAGAAATGTTCGCTTTTCCTTCTGCGCCAATTTTTACGAAAAGTGAAATATTCGAACTCGTCGGATTCGGCGATGGTAATTCAAAAGAGAAATCCCCTGGGATGACAATATTCTGCGCCGGTTCTTCGCATCGCTCAACATTGATCCGTCCTTCATTAATTGAAAGAACGGCATTCGGATATGATTGAGAAGTTGCCGCGATCACAGGCGTTGATGTGTGCTTCGAGAGAAGCGGCATCATGCTGATCACGGCGATCGACTTTGCAGGTTCTATCTGAACATTCTTAACGGCAAATGTATAGACTCCAGGTTTTGTCTCGCTGCCGCGTGTAATAACGCCTATTTGTCCTTGTGAAATACCTGTGGGTTGAACTACTATAGGGTCGTATGTTAGCGTTAGTATAAGAGAATCGAGCTGAGTAATATCTCGTGCACTATCAATCGATACGATGTAGTCGAATACTGTTCCTACAACTTCGTTGTTAATTGGAAGATGGATATATACGTGGGGCTGCGACGAATTTATTTGTCCCTTTCCCTTGAAGGTTATAGGATAGTTCGCGCCAAAACCATCAGTGAATTTTATTGTAAGTGAATCACCAGCATCTGTATCCGGACAGTATTGATAGACCAGTGTATCACTCTTACCGCCTTCGATCACCAGTTGCGAGGGGTGGGGTGATACTTCTGTAAACACACCTGATAGTGTAGGGATGTTGACCTTTATCTGGGAGAGACAGACATTGCTGATGATAAGTGACTTCGTAACGCAGTCACCTGTATCTGTTATGCCGAAATCGATTTCTCTACGCGAGAATAGTGGCTCACCGTTGGAGGCGAATCCGGTTATGACAAACGATAACACTGTGTCACAGCCGTTTGACGAGACCGCAAGGTCAAGAGTGTCACTATATGTACCGGGTTTCGCCGGATCAAAGTAGAACTCAACTCGCAGAGAATCACCGCTCGGCAATGTTGTCGGTGTAGAAACTGCAGAGGATGTTATCTCTGCATTTATTCGAAGCGACGAAGAATTCACCGTCGCGCCGTTACTTGTTCGGTTAACGAAACTACGGACTATGGTGTCCATGCCACCGATGCATACTCCTTTGAATGTAAGTTGTTCGGTAAGCGTCAGGTCAGTTGATGAGAGAGAGAATATCGATAGAGTTGATTGCGAAGAATCAGCATCACTGATAAAGCTGATTTGCGCTTGGGTTTGTGTGGTCGAGTCGGGGCAGATACGTATACGAACATCTATTTGCTGCTCCGGCTGAAGTGTTACCGGTAGTTGTGATGATAGTATCGTTGCTCCGGTCAGAGAATCCACACGCATCGGTTCATTGCCGCTTGAAACAATAGTGATCGATGTGTCAATGCATCGCCCGTTACAGAGAACGCCAAGATTCAGAGTGTCAATCACAGATAATTGTTTTAGTATTCCCGTGCCTGTGACAACGATAGAGTCTCTTTGCTCTGTGATAACAACAGAAGAGCGGACAAAGCCGGTATCCGTCGGGCAGTATTGAATAATAATTATGCCACTTTGTCCTTTTCCTAGTTTGATCGGTGATGTTGGAGAGAGAACAGTAAACTGTCCGTTTGTAAAACTTTTTGGGTCAATGGTCACGGTATCATTACCCTCAGATTTAATGGTGATCTTTTGCGTAAAGCAAGAATCAACTTTGCGTCTGTCAAAATGAAAGATCGACGGGGTGATCGTGATGCGAAGGTCTTTACTCGTGCCACAGCCAATAACGACTATCTTTCTTGACGAGTCATTTGTAAAGAGCGAGAGTATGGCAGTATCTTGCCCTGCTTTTTTCGGACAGTAATTTATGATAATACTATCGCGTGAAAATTGACGGATGGAAGTTGGGCTCGAAATGATACTAAAATCGGTGCCGGATATACCAAGCGAGTTTATCGAAAGAGGAAGTGAGCCCACATTGTCAAGATAGAGTGTGCTTGAATCACACTCGGTTATCTTCGTACATCCTAAACGGAGTGTGTCCGGGAAATAGACAAGGTGCGGACGAGGTATTATGTCAATGATGCCACTTGATAAATGGGAGAGAAGCCATTCCGGCTCATAGTTCGCAAATCTACGCTGCGGGTCTTCGGTCTTTTGCAAGACAGTTACATAGAGCACAGAGTCAAAATCAGACTGAATGTGTTTTTGCCAGTAAGTATCTGATATACGAACAGTATCAACATATTTCCATGCCGAGCGAGACGTGCGATAGTATATACGAATGGAATCACTCAAGCCGATCATATTTCCTGCAGTACCCGTAAGCAAAAGTGGCGTAGCAGAAACAGGAGTGGTAGGGATAGCTATCGTGGGACCGGACGCAATAATGCCGGCATCAAATGAACTTGAAGCAAAAGTGGTATCGCCATCGAAACGTATCAGTCCGTTACCACCATCCCCACCTCTTGATGTTTCTTCTATATCTTCTCCGCCATTTCCTCCTTTGCCGCCTCGTGCTTGAAACGAAGCTGATGAGATGTTGACTTTTTTTCGTGCAGTAAAGTAGAATGCCCCGCCCGAACCACCGCCGCCGCCTGCCTGCTGTTTCTTGAAGGATGTTCCCCCGTCATACCCATTGGCTCTGATCGATACCTGAGAAATGGTCATAGCGTCATAACCAATGATCGTAATTGCTCCGCCACCACCACCGCCGGAAGCTGTACTTGAATCATTACATTCATAGCAATTACCTGCTCCTCCGCCTGAACCTCCTTGTAGCGGAACGAGAAATCTTCCGCCGTTGCGATTGCCGCTATTATCGCCGGCACCCTGACCGGCCTCTCCGTTAGTTGCAAATCCGCCGCCGCCGCCGCCATACGGTAAATTTATCTCTTCACCGCCTGCAGAGCCGCCGCCATATCCTCCTTTATTGGAAAGATTATTTTGCCGTCCATTTTTTCCGCTCGACCCGAATGGTGAACCTGTACCACCGCCGCCTCCTTGGTCATCAAAGTCACTTGCTCCGCCAAGCACTTCCGTTAAAGAAGCACCGCCATACGCGCCATCAATGATAAGACTCGGTCCGTCACCTGAACCCACGTTCGTCGTTGTTATTCCACTATCACTTCCGCCTCCGGTAAATCCTGCTCCACCTGTTCGTGATAAACCACCACCAGCACCACCGCCGCCCGGTCCACCGTTAAGTGAATCTGCACTTATTGACAACTCTACACTTGAGATACTTACCGGTCCTTTTGAAAGAATAATAACAGGATGGTAGCGGGTATTTCCATTAAGATTTGTGTCAGGACTATAGGTAGAGAAGGTGATCTTGTTGTTCGAGACGTTCGGACGTGTTTCAAATCCTTCAACAACCATTGTATTTCCTTGCGTGAGCTTTCCGACACCTACAAAGGGATCGCCGATGATAGAACCTCCGGATACAACTAATTTGGGGTCTGGCCTTACAATAGTAAAATATGTTATAAATGGACTGACAGAAGCGCCATTCTTAATTCTGAATCGTATCTGTCCAAAAGGTGAATTATTGCGAATGGTAACCGGTAATTGTATAAGTCTTCCTTTCCAGCTTACGACGACCGGACCGAAGACAGCTCTTGTCGTATCCAGAGGGTTTTCGAGCTGAATTTTTTGATCCGGAAGATAGATACCATCACTGCCAAACGCTCCGGAGTCTTTTTCAAGCGAGAATAGCTCAAACGCAACTGTCATACCCGGTGCTATAGCATCAGGCTGGATCCGGACAACTTTTGGTTGAGCAGTACCAAGTGACACTCCGGAAATAATCAGGAGTATCTGAAAAATAAAAAGGCGTAAATAGTATGTGACCCTTTGTTCCAAAAGAGGTAGTTTAGTATAATAATAAACCCATTCGTTCACGGAAGTATTTCAACCTCGGATGTGGTGCTCGCTGCTCTATTTCCTCTGAAAATACTGCGAAGTTCTTCGGTTTGATCGCGAGAAGGAATGTCTCGGCCGGAAACAAAAAAGGTAGGAATGAGAGAGAGCACCATCAGACCGATGTTCAGTATGCCAAGTTGTTGTGTGCTCATCTATCACCTCCAAACAAAGAGGTCAGCCGAAGCTGACCTCTCTTGAAGTTATTGCTTTATAACAACCATTTTATTCCAGAGCTTTGCCCCGCTTTCCAGTATGAGACTGTATTGATATACTCCGTCTGCAACCATCCCTCCGTTTTCATCTTTACCGTCCCAAGTGACGATCTGTTCACCCGCTGGCAGTTCTTCGGTCTTCAGCAGCGTTCGTATATGATCTCCGGTGATAGAGTAGATAGCAAGAGTTACTTTATCATTGGTTGGAATTGCAAAGCGTATCTTCGTTGATGAAGCCCCCGTTGCATTCACTATGTATGGATTCGGGAAATTCTGATCAAGCCGCGTCGTACCGTCCGATCCGTAACGAACCTCAACAATATTTGATAAGTGTTCGGCACCGTCAAGATCAACTTGTTTTAATCGATAAATATAGTATCCCGGATCCATCTTGGTGTCAAGGTAACTATAATCACGATGAATATTTGAGTTGCCTGCTCCGGGTACAAAAGCAATATCCTCAAACTCCGCATAGTTAAAGCTCCGCTGAACTTTGAAGCCGCTATTGGTCGTCTCGCTTTCTGTTGCCCATGAAAGCGACGTACCTTCAAGTGTACGGTGGGCTGTCAAGCTTGTAAGTTCTACGGGAAGAATATTCGCGTTTGCTTCCCAAATGCTTCTTCCATGCGTACCAACGCGGATCGTGATCTTGTTCGGATGAACTTGCACATCCCAACATGGTGAGAGCCCTATTCCTGAACCTGCGATAGACCATGTAACTCCGGCATCACGTGTATAGTACATACCGTTGTCAGTAGCAGCGTACCAAATATTTGAAGGGTCTGTAGAGTCAAGCGCTACCTGGCTTGCAGGAACGCCCGGCAATCGTGTAGCAGCGGCAGTGCCGGATTTATTTGTCCAGTCTGCACCGCCGTTGGTCGTTAGCATAACACGAGGTGTGCTTGTTGAGGTAGAGGCAAGTGAGACAAGTGCCCAATTTGCATCGCGTGGATGGCAGACGATCGATTCAACTGTCGCAGAAGTACCGGTATTTTCATCTGTCCAATCTGTGCCGTTATTAGTTGTCTTCTTAACACGGCCTCCTGATAAACCGGCATAGATAATACTTGTATTTGAAGGAGATACCGCAAGAGACTGTATCGCTGAGCTAAATGCAGGAGAGATGTCATCCCAATTGTTTCCTTTATCAGTAGATTTCCAAACTTTCGTACGGCCGGTATAGAGTACCGTATTGCTCTTGGGTGCCATAATAAAAGGCGTATCCCAATCAGATTCGGACTCAAATGAACTTCCCGTGATAGGGGTGACGCTACTGCTATTATCTATCCTGTAGAGTTCACCATATGGCCCTTCACAATAATATGTGCTGGGTGTGACCGGGTCTATGATCGTATGGAACCCATCACCGCCAAATCGGAAAGAAGCGGAGCTCCCAATATACGTACGCCATGAACCTTGGTCTTGCGTACCACCCATCGTAGCTTTATAGTCAGTCTTATCAAGTCCGATATGATAAAAGCGCATCGTATGGTAATTATTATTCGTATAACTCCATGAACTGCCGGCATTCGTTGACTTATAGATACCACCGTCGGTGCCAATAAAGATCTGTTTTGAGCTGATAGGGTTGAATGTGATCGCATGATGATCTACATGTACATCTGAATTATTGCCGTAGTCACTGTATGCTGTCCAGGTTGATCCCCCATTATACGTACGGTATGCTTCTACGCCACCAACGAGAACAGTATCATTTGAACCGTTACCACTTGAATTTGGTGAAATTCCAATACAGAGATCATACCATCCCTGACCCGTACCGCCACCTGGTGAAAAGAGTGTACTCGGTACATTCACTGAGCTGAACGATGTGCCTGCATCGATCGAGCGGTATAATCCGCGAAGATTACCTGATGGTGTTGCCATAAGACAATACAACTTTGATTGATTTGCTTTCGGACATGCAAGTGCTGCTTTGCCGATAAGCGAACCGTCGGGTAGTGTTGAGGTTGTCAATTTAGTCCAGGTCACACCGTCGTTGATCGATTTGTAGATACCGCACTCTGATGACGTGCCGCTTCC
>DATDEW010000380.1:0-2462 GCA_036522935.1 Kapaibacterium sp. (SeqCode) | reverse complement strand
ATACATCGTTTACTCCGGAATTAGATCCACCTGCGACTAGAGAGGTGATTTTTTCTGGTGCACCAGAACATATTTGCTTCAAAGTAGAGGTAGATAATCCTTCTAAAGATGGGTATGCACCGCTTTATGTCACAGATAACAAAGGCGGCGGAAAGATGATAGAGCTTTACTATAAAAAAAAGGTAGTTACATTCAAGCCTGATTACCCTGAAGACGGATACTATCCTTCATACTACGGTAGGCATCTTATACAGCAATCAACTGATTCTGTTGTTACAGTAATAAATCTTTCCGGAGCTGGACAGGAGATACCGATTAACTCTGTAAAAATGAAGGAAGGAAAAGAGATTAAAGTCGTCTCGACAAGTCGAACGATCCCGACAGTTTTATCTTCGCGTGATACGATGAGGATAACTCTTAGGTTCACACCCCTTGATACAGGATACTTCAGCGACACGCTTTCTATTGTTTCTGATTGCTTTACAAAAAAATATATGCTTGATGGGAGCGGTGCTGTAGGGCTAATAGTTGGGGCAGATCATAATTTTGAAAAACTGGAAGTGGGTAAGAAGTCTTGTTGGGATACTATCACTGTTCGTAACACTGGTACACAGCCGTTTACGTTGAAAGAAGCTTTCTACTTATCTGATGTGACAAACTTCTCATTCGACCCCAAATCTGTACGTGTTGGCAATAGAGATTATCCATTGCCGTTAGTGATACCAGTCGGTGATTTTGTTAAATTAACTATTTGCTACCACCCGACAACCATTGGTGACCATAGCGCACAGTTGATCCTTCAAACGGATATCCCTTCGCCGTATACAACAAAACCGAAGAATATAATCGCACTTAAGGGCAGAGGATTATCGTCAACGAAAGTCCCGCAAGAACTACAACTCGAAGAATTTCGCATTCATCCTAATCCGACGCTTGGCGAAGATATCAAGGCGAGTTTCGGACTTATAGAGCCGAAGGAGCTTCGCTTTACAGTGTATGATATGCTCGGAAGAGAAGTGCTGTCAGTACCATCATCATACTTCGCAAAAGGTAAGCAGAGCGTGACGTTGCCAGTCTCCAAACTTGGTGAAGGCGGATACATCTTGCGTGTATGCGATGGGGTGCTTACCAGGAGTGTTAGTTTTAGAGTAGTGAAGTAGGGCAGACTTTTAGTCTGCCCCCACTGACTATTTTACCCTCGCACGGTAAGACCGTGCGCTACAACGTTAACTTAACACCGAAGAAAACCTCTCTACCTTCAAGCGAACCCCATACATCTGTTGAGCGGACGATGCCGCTTGGTTGGCGGATGGCTGATGGTGTTACTTCGTCTTGACGCTCGTCTAAGATGTTGAGCATTCCTGCAAATACTTGCACAGCTCCAAATTGTTTTGAAATACGAAGATTCACAAGTGCATAGGCAGGTGACTCATTGACAGAATATAACCCGGTAGGAAGTTTTTGCGACCCGATAACGCTTGCCCAGCTTTCTGCATTCCAACCGGTCTCCACGTCTTGAAACATGAGTGACATGTCTACGGAGAACTTTGGTACAAGTGTGATAGATTCATACACACCGTTCGCATTCATATCTTCGTTGCGAACGATGCCAAGTCCAAGGGCACCACTCCAGTGTTCGCTAAAGACAGGTCGTGTTTGTATTTCAAGCCCCATAATGCGGCTATTAGTTGTGCTGTTCACATAGTAGAGCGTACCGTTGGCAAGTGAATCTGCTTGCGGAGTTGCGCGACCCTTTACAGGTGTGTAATATGCGATCGCATTGATCGTGCCGGATACATCACCGAGTGCATAGTTATATGAGATGTCATAGTTGTAGGTCCAAGACTTTTCATAGCCTATGGATGTGTTGTTGCTATATGCGTATTCACCATGAAGGATCATATGGTCCTCATCGAGCAGGGCTTGACCCTTGAAGCCCTGCCCGGTTGAGAAGCGCATTTTGAGGTCATCGGTAAGCCAATACGAAATCGCTGCGCGCGGGCTAACGAGTGAGCCTGCATAGGTATGATTATCGAAACGAAGTCCGGCTAAGAGAACCCATCCGTCGGCAAATACCCATTCATCTTCTACGTATGCGCCGAGCGTAGTGTAGTTATAGCTGGTGCCGAAAGACGTTGTCTCGCCGAGCTTTTCGTTGCGAACTTCAATTCCGTACTTTAACTGATGTATGTCAAGCACGTCTTTCATATACACACTTCCGTAGAGCACATCCTGTTTGGCATCATACGGACGAGCGCCATAGGTTGACTCTTGTGAAGCATTCGAGTACATGAGTGATGCAAAGAGATTTGCCGACTCACTTACATTGAGGTCAAGCTTTGTGTAAGCATCAATTCGTGAAGTAGAAATATCTTCAGCGTAGTGAGGCGTGAGTGAATCGGGTTCTCCGCCAAAACGATCCTCTTTGGCTCCAAGAACTGCAACAGTAAGCCGCGCACTGT
>DATDEW010000379.1:0-3245 GCA_036522935.1 Kapaibacterium sp. (SeqCode) | reverse complement strand
CGCGCCAGTTCTGCTTTTTCTTTGTAGCTTTTTTCTTCTTGGCTGACTCTACTGCCTCGTCAATGAGGTACTTCGCAGCAGTGTCAAGTATCCACTCGAAATTCTCTTCACCGACAGATGACTTCTCTGCATCAGGTGCAGGGTTCGTGAAGTCTATCGCATACGGGATACCATCCTTCACTGCAAACTCGATCGTATTGAAATCATAACCAAGCGTTTCGCATATTAAGATGCAGGTCTTCTCCATCTCTTTGCGGAGCTTATCGGTCGGAGTGAAGCCGGCATTGTAACGCTCATGATGCGCGTTACGCGGCTCGTAGGGCATGATATGAACATACTGCTTACCGATGCAGTAGCAGCGATAGTACTCGGTGAAATCAACATTCTCCTGAAGCGTCATCACAAGCTGATCGGTCTCGTCGTAGGCGCGGAAGAACTCATCGATGTTATTGACCTTATAGACACTCTTCCAACCGCCGCCTGCATGTGGCTTGAAGTATGCAGGGAATCCGATAAACTCGAACATCGCTTCCCATGAAAGCGGGAATTTCAAATTGCGGAATGACTTTGCCGACGTATCAGGCGGCATGTTCTTCGATGGGACGAGCATTGTCTTCGGGACATGCACTCCGGCTTTAGCACAGATAGAATAGGAGAAGAACTTCTCATCGGCATTCATCCAGAGAGGATTATTGACAACCTTCGTACCCGATAGCATCATGTTCTTCAAGACGGCGCGGTAGAACGGTACATCCTGCGAGATGCGGTCGAGGACGACATCATAATGCTTCTCTTCATCCGAGCGCCAGAGGTCTATCGAGCAGAATTCTGCATTGACGCCCTGCTTTTCACCAAGAAGCTCGATCCGCTCACGAAGCGCCGGAGGAAATGTCTCCTCCATACCAAATAATAATCCTACTGTAGCCATTGTACTAATGAGTTATAAGTAATAATAGTCAAATTTACGGAAGCGAGTTAAACAGATTATTACGGGTGGCGGTTCGGAGCCCCATCCTGACCCTGAACGAAGTGAAGGGGAAGGATCTGATGCTTAAATATACTCAAAATCATCGGTTTTATATGAGTGCCATAAATTTACACACCAACTGATCACTATCCACTGATCACCAACCACTACACACAAATAGGTGCCCGAGATGAGTAGCTAAGTACTATATATTACAACATACTAAGTTTACACACTCACAGATTTCACTCTCTTGGTGCCTAGAATTTACACATTGGATCTTGGGGGAATAGGAGTTGGGGAATGGAGTTGTTGTAACACATTCGTTATGCATTTTCGATAAACTACGACTCACGAACTTCGGAGTACAAATATACGAAAATTTTCTTTAAAATGCAATAGGTGCCCATCAGATAGTCCGTAACTTCTTATTTCTGATCAAAAATAATTTGGGAGTATGCAAACATGAATCGCTATCGCCAATTTCCGATTAGCACCTACTTATCGTGCTAAAGTTACAGCTTATCAAGCACTGCGGCTTTGAACCATGCCGGCTCGCTATCTGATTCCATCCGTAGCTGTTTTCCTTCAGTTATTTCAGCGATCCATGTTGGAGAACTTGCATCACGGGACTCGAAAGAATTATCAAATATGTATGCACGATCTGTGTTTCGTATTGCTTCGAGTAGCAATGCTAACGACCTCGTATATCGTGAACGAATTTTTTCTTCTAATACCGGATGGCCGCCAAGTTTTACTCGGTTTTTTACACGATTTATATTGATAATGGGATCGCTTGTTGCTATGTAATATAAATACGTACGAAATCCTTGTTCATGTGCGTATCGCAGAAAGTCTATCTTACTTTCGTGAGACATAACTGTCTCGAACGTGAAGGATGTCTTCTGGTGTATAAGTTGATAACGAATGAACTCCGTAACTGCTGCTGCCTGATACTCGGAAGCTGTTGCCCTATCGACTGTTAGAATCGTACCCTCAAGACGTGGGATCTCCAAGTCGGTAGTTGTTCCTTTTTGTAAGAGTTCAGAACTTTCAAAGAACTTACTCACCTGCTCGTTAGTAACTTTAATACCAAATTGGGCGAGATCAATTATACCATTAGAAGCTATCTGCTTCTCAATGTCATCCGGATTAAGATAAATACCTATTAGCTCCGGTTGAAGTACAGTTTTAAGTGTACTCTTGCCTGATCCATTCGGACCGGCAAACATTCTCATACGAGGTACATTACTCAAGATAGAGAAATTCTTGTTCCAGGGGTTACGGGAGTTGGCGGGTCTATGGTCTTTCTTTCTTCGCGGTGACCATCAGGAAATACTTCGTAGATTTTATCACCATCAACGACCAGAACACTAAGTCCGGACTTGAGTGTTTCGCGGTATGCAGCAGAAAATGCGCTTCCTGATAAGGAAGGAAATTCTGTCTCTAAGGTGTCTATTGTTTTTTCATCAACAGTCATGGGCATATCTCCTAATAAGCACTAACAGTAAAACATTCTTCGCAGGCAATAAATCCCTCCCCAGCTCCGTTAGGAGCGACACATCGCTAGCCCAGGGCGTAAGCCCTGGGATACGATTAAACCCGAAATCCAAGAGGTTTTGAAGATTTAATGATTTGGGCACCTATTGTTTTTGTACCTTAGAGGTGCAATGATAGAGTGGTACCCCGTTAAATAACGGCCTGAGAAAAGCTAGTTATTACTAAGGTAGGGCGCGATTATTTTGAAACTCATTAAGCCTTTTCTCAACCCTTAAGAGCAATTGCTGTGCTGTGCCAACACGATGTTCATACCCTTTCTTGTGGAAATCCATACTGGATTCAGGAGGTAAATTTATAATACGAGTAAGTAATTGTTGTGCGAATCTTAGATCACTTATTGTAACCGTACTATTTTGTTCATTGGTAAGGTAAATTACATAGAGTGCAATTCCACCAAGCCATTTTGAATCCAATGCAAGCGCTCTCTTAAAACTTAAGTTTGCCTCAACTGTTTTGCCGGTATTTGAAAGTGCAACAGCAAGGTACAGATGTGGGCGAGCACGCATTGAATCTAATGATATTGCCTTTTCAAGATATGGAATTGCTGTGCTGCTATTTTTATTGAACATTGTTTCTATATATCCATATAGCTCGTAGCCGTAAGGAAGAGAACTATGTCTGGTGATAAAGAGATTTGCACGCTGCAATGCTTCCTCCGAAGAAATATAAGCGGCTTCCTTAAAAAGAAAGGTTATAAATTCTTCATAAAAATCGCCAA
>DATDEW010000378.1:0-2556 GCA_036522935.1 Kapaibacterium sp. (SeqCode) | reverse complement strand
ATGGCAGCGCAGCGACCATTTACGACCTACACCGATATGGCAGAGGCGAAGACGATACTTGAATCTGTTGCCCGCAACTTTGGCTCACGTCTTGGTCCGAAGGGGATCAGAGTCAATACCGTGTCGCAGTCCCCGACCTGGACCAGAGCCGGCAGCGGCATCGAAGATTTCGATAAGATGTATTTCTTCAGCGACCTCCTGGCTCCGCTCGGCAACGCATCGGCAGAAGAATGCGGTGACTATTGCGTCACACTTCTAAGTGACCTGACAAAAAAGGTGACGATGCAAAACCTTTTCCACGATGGCGGGTTCTCGCTAATGGGACTATCGCAAAATATGCTGCACCTTGTTCATAATACGATGAACGAAGAAAGTCTTCGCAAGGCAGGGTTCGATGAAGCAACGATAACCCGAGTTATGACAAAAGCGAATGAAGAGAATTAATTTTACAACAAGAGTCCTCCTTATAGCACTGATGGTCTGCATCAGCGGCGTTGTTTATTCCCAAAGTCAGCCGAAGAAAGTACAGCCGGCAAAGAAACTTGTCGTTGACCAATTCCCGATCCGTAAGTTTTGGGATGAAGCATTTGCAGCATCGAAGTTATCCGGCAGACCTGTTCTTGTTTTTAATGTTGACTATATTGACTCGCCGAGCATTTCTTTCCGCGATAATATCCTTCGCATCAAGAAAGTACAGGACTATCTCAACGAGACCTTCGAGCTTGCCGTCAATGATTTTGCAACTGACCCACCACCGACAGTAGGTTGGGATAGCTTACGCAACTTAGGTCTGCGTCTTGATCACATCGAGAAAGGGTACCTCGTTGCAGTCCGTCCGACAGCTCTCTTGCTTCGTCCCGATGGCTTGGAGATAGACCGCATCTCGCATCCGGAGAAGATGACGCCGGATGAATTTATCCGGAAGTTGAAAGATTATCTTGATGGCAAAGGAACACTCGAAGCGGTCAGGAAGCAGTTCTGGAGCGATACAACGAAGATGGATGTCCGCTTCAGGTACATCGAAAAGCTTGTTGAGCGTTCTGTCTATGATTCGACTATCCGTCACTTAGGAGTCGTTGCAGAAGACAAACAGTATGAAGCACTTGCGAAAGAATCACGGAAGAGCCTAGCCGAGATGCGTTTCTCGACAGAGCGTAATCCGAAGTATCTTGCGAAATGGATAACGACCGTTTCCAAAAAAGATAAAGCCGATAGTCTTGACATGCTCAATGCACACTATGCCATCCTCGAGTTTTGGCAGCGCGAAAAGAAAGCTGATAGCTTGATCGTATGGTATGAAAAAGTATTTGCTTTTACCGGAGTGCGAGAGGCTGACCTTTTAAATAATTATGCTTGGGATGTCGTCAGCTACAGCACGAAGTATGATACGGCAATGGCTCTGATTAAAGAAGCGATCAGTAAAGATCCCGACGAGCCGAACTACTACGATACCAAAGCTCTGATCCACTTTAAGAAGTACGAAGGGAAGTTAGCGGTAGAAGCATCGGAGATGGCATTAGCACTGGCCCCCTCAGGAGAGAATGCCTACTTCGCAGACAGAGTACGCTACTACAAGAAAGAATTTGAATTTGAAGAACTCGAAAAACAGGATAAAGAACAAAAGTAATTTATGAGCACGACGACAGCAGATATTTTAGTTGAACTTCAACCGCAAGTTGCAAAGCCACAGGCAGGCAAATTATTTATTAATGGTGAATTTGTTGATGCCGTTAGCGGTAAGACATTCAACACCATCAACCCCGCTACAGGCGAGGTGATAGCAGGCATTGCAGAAGGCGGCAAAGAAGATGTTGACCTTGCAGTCAAGGCAGCACGCGCCGCATTTAATGACGGCAGCGAGTGGCGCAAGATGAGCACCACAGATAGAACACGAGTCCTTCTAAAACTCGCTGATCTCATCAGAGCGAACCAGCAAGAACTTTCCGAACTCGAGACACTCGATACCGGCAAGCCGATATTTGAGTCGTCGAAGTTCGACATCCCACAAGCTGCAGAATGTTTTGAATACTATGCAGGCTGGGCGACGAAGATAGCCGGCGAGACAATACCTGTTTCCAAAGGCGGCGAAGCTTTTGCCTATACGCTTCGCGAACCTATCGGAGTCTGCGGACAGATCATCCCCTGGAATTTCCCGCTTCAGATGTTGGCTTGGAAGGTAGCTCCGGCTCTTGCCGCAGGCAATACTATCGTCCTGAAGCCGGCAGAACAAACTCCGCTCACCGCACTTCGCTTTGCGGAGTTGACAAGAGAAGCAGGACTTCCGAACGGTGTATTTAATCTCATCACTGGTTTTGGTATCGGAGCAGGTTCATCACTTGTCGAGCATCCTGATGTAGATAAGATAGCTTTCACCGGCAGCGTCGAAGTCGGCAAAGCCATCATGCACGAAGCGGCGAATACGTTGAAGAGAGTCTCTCTTGAGCTTGGCGGTAAATCACCGAATATCATCTTTGCTGATAGTGACCTTGAGACAGCAGCAAAGTATGCTCTCGGCGGCATTTTCTTCAATCAGGGCGAAATGTGCACGGCTTGTTC
>DATDEW010000377.1:0-4290 GCA_036522935.1 Kapaibacterium sp. (SeqCode) | reverse complement strand
CTATCATTAACTCGATAAACCTTGAGGACGGCGAGGAGCGCATGGCGCATATCCTTCCGCTCTGTAAACGTTACGGCGCAGCTGTTATTGCTCTTACCATCGATGAACTCGGTATGGCAAAGTCGCGAGAGAAGAAGTTCGAGATAGCCGAGCGCATCATTGATCTATCAGTGGGTAAATACGGAATGCGTGAAGAAGATCTAATCTTTGATACCTTGACCTTCACACTCGGTTCGGGTGATGATGAATTCCGCAGTGCAGCTATCGAAACCATCGAAGCGATACGCATGATAAAGAAAGAGCATCCCAAGTGCCGCACGATACTTGGTGTCTCCAATATATCGTTCGGACTCAATCCGCATTCACGCCACGTACTGAACTCTGTCTTCATGCACTATGCGATAGAAGCAGGCCTTGATATGGCTATCGTGCATTCAGGCAAGATCATGCCGCTGCATAAGATAGACGAAAAGGGAAGAGAACTCGCCCGCCAGCTCCTCTTCGACGAACGCAAATGGGAGACAGTGAAGAAGGCGGCGTAAGGGAATTATTGACATTAGTTTTTGCATTGTACTATATATGCGAACCTACGAAACGAATATCGTTGTCAATGACCCAAGCCAAGTCGTGCTGACAAATATCCCGTTTAAAAAAGGCGAAACAGTCCACATCACCATTCAAAACGAAACAGAAGAGATGCGGTTATCGCGTAAGGCAAAAGCGTATGAGGCGTGGGATAAGCTTTCTGGATTATTAGGTGCGAATGATCAATTTCAGGAGTTAACCGAAGAGGAAATTGCCGAAGAGATCGCTGCCTATCGCCGTGGAGAATGAAGGTCGTTATTGACACAAATGTCATTATTTCCGCAGGTCTTCGCGGGAGAAAGCCAAAGCAAATCATTGATACTATCATAAATAGTCCCGAGTACGAGTGGGTTGTTTCGCAAGCTATCCTTGATGAGTATTCGGAAGTTATTCACCGCAAGAAATTTCATTTTAGTCAAGAACAAATTTCGTATTGGACGGATGTATTCTCCTCATTAGAGATGATTGAAGATAATGATGTGGCGACTCATTTCCCTCGTGACCCAAAAGACGAGAAATTCCTGAAATGTGCCTTTGCATCAGATGCCGATTACTTTCTTACAGGTGACAATGATTTCCAAGAAATCGAAAAGATAGGGAATACGATACGCATATCTGTTTCGGAGTTTATTAGGACGGTTATAATGAAGTAGAGCTAAACGATGCTCATTTAATTTATCACAAAGAACGGCTTCCGCGCAACACCTTCTCGGCTCTCTACGACTAAGAAGTATCCGCCTGAAGTAAGTCCGCTATTCAAACGAATTCGCATCTCGCCACTGGTTGAACTTGCATCGTTATCGTACGAGTAATACACTCTCTCTCCAAGGACATTATAGACCGATATATCAAACTTCGTTACCGCAGGCGACTGATAAGTAAAGAGCAGTTCATTCCTATCGCGAATGTATGAAGGATTTGTGACCCGGAATGAACTCGGTACACTAGCATTTTCTACTGACAGCGGAGTGCAGAGATTGAAGTAGTTACAAGCAACGTACCCAAGAAATGTGTTATAGTGCTCAATCACTATTGGGTCATGGAAAACTACTTTCTGATTATTCTTTTCATGTTTCCATGCCATTTCGACACCGTACGTGCCATCTGTGGACAATACAGGATCCAATTCTTCACCCGACACACCCATATATCCTCCCAGATCTTCAAGAGGATTTGAATTTCTTTTTACGTGTAGTCCCTCTGAAAATGTTGCAGAATCACCCCAAATGTTATACATTCCCATAATTTGACCAGCCGTTGGCATGAAACGAATCGAACCGGTCAATTCACGAAACTGCTGATGTTCTTCATAAATATTTTGACCCCACTGGTAAATAGTATTATCTGAAATTTCGATATAGAGCTTTCCGACGGTGAGTAAGTATTCCGATAGTTTCTCGAGTTCATTTACAATAAACGAACCATTGTCGGCTCCTTGAAAAAACCGAAGGTCTGTAAAAATAGCATCATACTTCTCCAGAGAATCCGGGAATACTCCAAATTGAGTTTCGATCTGACCCTTGTAGTGGATAGAGAGTGCATTTTGGATAGATGTTATTCCTCGTCTAAATGACTCAGACGAGCTATCGCGTGAAATGACGAGTACTTTGCCCTTCGTCTGTGCATAGGCAGAGAGGGAAAAAAGAACCAAAAGACATGCAATGAGGATTTTGCGCATATCATTATCAACACAGAGAAGCTAAATTTGTTTCTCCTCCTACATCCCCAGGTCCTGATTCATCTTACTGCCGTCATCGGGTAGCGGTGTACCGAGAGCGGTTGCGTCGAGGACAAGTGGGTCGTCTTTGTAATTCCATGCTCCGGCGATGGATGCTGCAAAGGCAAGCGCCGTGAGCCAGAAGCCCCACTCGATGCGGATAGAATCATCCATCATCTTGCCGAACCCTTCGGTTTCTTTTGAACGTGATTCGGTGCTGTCGGTATTGCCGGAGATCACAGGATGAGCGCCATCGCGAAACTCTGTCTTTAGCTTCCCAACGTCCATGTATTTCGCTGCGAGGATTGAAAGCGCGAGTATAGCCATGCCGATGGTCGGTATCATCGCTTTCTTAAGCTGACGGCGCATATTGAACAAGAAGTAAAGCGCAATGATGATAACTGCAGCAAGGAGCACACCCCATATCATCATATCTGCATCAGGAGCGCTGTTGCCTGCATTTACTCCTGAAGCAAGGTCATAGCCTGTGAATTCGATAGCTCCGCAGCTCATCCACGGTGAGAAGAACCCGAAGATAGCAATAACAGAACCGATAGGTGCGAGTAGCTTGAGTTTCATGTTGGTCATTATTTGTGTCATAAAGTAACGTTTTGCTTTCCTCAAAAGTGTAGCAAGATTTTTACCACGAAGGAGCGAAGGGACGAAGGTCGCGAAGGGGGACGAGCCACGAATCACGAACCACGACCCCCGATTCCTTGTTAGATACGCCCGTTATAACCGGATAGATTATGGGTAGAGCATTTGAATTCCGCAAGGTAAGAAAGATGAAGCGTTGGGACAAAATGTCCAAGGCGTTCACAAAACTCGGTAAGGAAATAGCCGTTGCTGTCAAACTCGGCGGACCCGAGCCGGAATCCAATCCCCGTCTCCGTGCTGCTATCCAGAACGCAAAGGGCGTTAATATGCCCAAGGACCGCGTCGAAGGTGCTATAAAGCGTGCATCGAGCAAAGACGCCGAAGATTACAACGAGGCAGTCTATGAAGGATATGCGCCGCATGGCATCGCCATCATGATCGAAGCCGCTACCGATAATCCGACCCGTACCGTAGCCAATGTTCGCAGTTACTTTAATAAACTTGGCGGCTCGTTCGGGACGACCGGCTCTGTTGAGTTCATGTTCGACCGCAAAGGTGTTTTTAAGCTTCCTGCAGCCGAAGTAAAGATGGATGAGCTTGAACTTGAGCTTATTGATTTCGGTGCAGAGGATATCAAGCTTGAAGACGACGAGGTTATCGTCTATACTTCCTTCACTGACTTTGCCGGAATGCAAAAAGCGCTTGAAGAGAAGCATATCCCGGTCACCGAAGCAAAGATAGAACGCCTGCCGACCACAACAAAAGAACTGACCGAAGAGCAGGCAACAGAAGTATTCGAACTCATCGACCGTATGGAAGATGACGATGATGTACAGGCTGTTTATCATACGATGGCTTAGGGAAGTAATGTGTGATGAGTGATGTGAGAATTACCGCACTTCGGAAAGAACTCACCAAGAGACGTGATAAGACTCATGCCGCATTCCATAAGAACTACCACAAGTCAACGAAGGATTTTTACGGACTGAAGAATGCTGCTCTCGTTGAGGCAGTAACCAAGGTATTTCCAAAGAAGCCGACACTTGATAAAGATGAACTCATCGCACTTGGTTTAGAACTGTGGTCATCGAACTGGTTCGAGGAACAGGCGGCGGGACTGATGCTCATCGAGCGATGCGCGAAAGAACTTACTCCTAAAGACCTCCCGATGCTTAAGAAGATAGCTGATGAATGCGAGGGCTGGGCAATGCTTGATTATCTTTCGACTCGTCATCTCGGCACTCTTACGATGCACTACCCCGATGAAGTATATCCGAAGGTTCGCAAGTGGACAAAGAGTAAACATCTCTGGACAAGACGTGCTGCCATTCTTATCCACGTTATGCCTTCAAGAAAGAAGCAGCTTCGCGCAGAGTTTGCCATCGGGACAT
>DATDEW010000376.1:0-3040 GCA_036522935.1 Kapaibacterium sp. (SeqCode) | reverse complement strand
AAAAAAACAACGCCCGCATCACTGCGGGCGGCCATGTTAGTTTGCGTGTCGATGAGAGATAAACCCGTAATCGCTTAGTAAGCGTGGCATCTCACCTCGGGGGAAGAATACCTCCTGTGTGGGGAGATACAGGAGATACATGTAATGCACACACGTCATCACCAACAAACATTGATACTTTCACACATTGTCCTGGAATTTAAATAAATTGCGGAACATGGCGTTGTGGTAAAAAAACTGTGGGTAGCATGAATACTTCACAAAGATACGGATAAGAAATGGAATTAACAAGACCATATTTTTGTCTAAATTTGCAGAGGCATTCATCACCTCTCAAGACTGCCTTCTATATATATGCGTTTATGCGTTCTCATCGTAATAAGGTAAAAGCACTTTATGATGTTCTTGACCCTCATCAGATAAAACTGCTTGATGGACTGAACCTTACCCCCTTGGAACAGAGTATTTTTTCTCATCACATTAGCGGTGAGGATTCTTACTCTCTTAGTGAACTGACCACTACTCTCGGGGCAAACAGAACTGCCATCAGCCGCGCATCTTCATCGCTGCTCGATAAGATAACCGGGGCGATCAGTCCACCATCCTCTATTGAATACCTCCACCTATTGCAGCGTGCTGATCTTCGGACAGAATTGCATGATGCCCTTAGGAAACACTGCGAAGAAAGCATGACCCTTTTGAACGAGGAGCAGGAACAGTATATCATAACACGAATGATGTTCATGAGTTGGGTGCCTGACGATAAGGTCATCACCCAACTCATGAAGCAATTTGTTCATGTGCTTAGAGAGCATCACTCACTTGATGACGAAGCACTCTTACGATCTGTCCTCACTCTTGTTCGCAGAGAATTGCTTGATGCAACAGTGTGGTCTACTCATCATGACCCTCTCTTACAAGAGTACTTCGAAGAGCATATCAAGACGTTAGAGCCATATGTTGTGCGTTCGGGGATATCACAACTCCGTGTCTCATTCAGTCTTTTTGAGACCTCGTTCCATATGGGATACACTCATGATAAGCATGAGCTATCGGCGGTCTCAAAAAAACGTTTAGCTGAACTAACAGAGACGGAAGAAAGAAAAAATGCACCGGCTAATCATGTATGGATCATTGTCGATATGTGCGAACTTGGAATGTATGAAGAGCTATGTGCATTCGTTGAATCAAGCACAACTGCTTCCGCGCTGCTTGCACCTGAGTCAAGCGCCTCTTTCCTCTACTATTACTTATCGAAGCTTGCCCTTGGTGATATAGCTGTGGTCTCGGCAATGCTTGAAGACTTGAAGCATCATCCGCACATTACACTTGGACAGATGATCTATCATAAACAATGGGGTGACGTTCTCTATTGTATGTGTGAGTTTTTCACCGGCAATGCCTCGCGCGCTACGAGTTTACTGCAAGATCTGTTGCGCCCGAGCTCGGGACAGTTTCTTGATACATCTGTAGAGGTCGCACTACGAATGATAGAATCAGCCGTTGCATTTTCGGGGAAAGAAGCACATGCCTACCAAACCATTCGGCGAAATAAGAAATGGACAACACGCAAACACTACGGGAAGAACTCCGAAGAATACCGCTACATGAGCATCATGTATCTACTAATAAAACATAAGACCATCACCAAGCGGACACAAACGTTGATCGATACCCACCTGACCTACTTATACAGCGGTATCGGTGTGATCTATCGGAGAATGATAGAGATCGTCATCGAACAAAAATATCCGGGCATACACATAAAAAAGGCATACTAATGTATGCCTTTGTAACTTTAGTCCGTTTCGTTATTAACGAGAAGCTGTGCGTTGCTTACGCTTATTCGTTTTTGTTGCCAGGCTCTGTTTCTTCACAAGACGAGTAATTTCTGCTACCTCCTGACGGAGGGCATCAAGTTCGTTCTGCTGCTTTTCGAGTACGAGTGCTATGTCGTTCGATCGTAAACCAACCGCTATTTTAGCGAGTGTCGGATGTGAAGAGGAAACATCTTCCCATGCAACTCCGACGACGCGCTTGAGATCTGCCGGTGATATCGCTTCCGGACGCATCGCATGTGCAAAGCCATTGCTTTTATCAGAAGGAATAATGAAATCACCTTTGCGGCAACCGCCGACAAGCTTGACCGGTACCTGCCCCATGAAGGCTACTTTATTATAGAGATGTGCCTTCCCTTCATCAGGCATATTCCCTAGGACGATCGGCTTCCATGAAATGACCATACAATGATCCGCCCCACTCGTATTCTTAGAGATCTTACCACCGAAAACACCTACCACATCACCGACGGTGATCTTCTCTGATCCATCCAGGCGCTCAAGCCATTCTGCATAATCTCCCGATCCCGACTCATATGTTATCCCACCTAAGAACGATGTACCGAACGTTACAGCGGCCTTCATGGGATTCATGGCAAGATCTGCGATCTTATCTTTATATGGCAATGCTCGTATTTCATCAGCAAGGTTATCGATATGTGTTTGATTCAGCGATATCGGATCAGAGAGATGTGTAATAGGTGAGCCATTGATCGTGAACGGTGAGCTATTGATCGTAAACGGAGATGTCACACTGAAATGCCCGCCTTCTATATTACAAGGGTACGGCACATCTGCAACTTCTAAGTTCAACGTACACATCTCAAAATGTGGAAGTTTTAGATCTAAAAAATCACTATTGTAGGTTATCCAGTCGGAATTGTAAGAGATAAAATGCTCGTCAAATCCAATATTCCATGTAAAGTAATTAAACGGATTAAATAGCTCACCACCATCCCAAATATGTACCATTGCGTCCTTGAGGTCAAGGTAGTTCTGATACGAAAATCCTTCTATACGACCTTTGACGTGGTCATGCGTACCGGCATCGTTATAGAATGTAATATAGTTTGACTGATTGTTATTTTTTTCGCCATCAGTAAGCGGGTCGCTTGAACTAGGATTCTTAATAATGATCGCAATACCGTTCCCTTTGCCGTTGGTCATTGTGTTCTCTACTGTCAGAACATGGTTGTACGGAT
>DATDEW010000375.1:0-3388 GCA_036522935.1 Kapaibacterium sp. (SeqCode) | reverse complement strand
ACTAATTCCCTAACCTCTCAATTCAAATGTGTAAATTCTTGGCACCCTGACGATTCACGAACCCCGATCCACGAAGCACGACCCTTGTGTGGTGCACAATTAGTATTGTGATAACAAATGAGTTACAGAACAAAAATGTGTAAACTACGCCTAACCTACAAGTTCAAAAACACCCTTAAGAAGCGTATTTTTTCCTGCCCACTCGTTGGCTGAACTGATGGCATCGGGCATCGACGCACCGAGGATATGTTCGAGGAGATAGACTGCGCCAAAGACATCGCCCGAGCCGGTGGTGTCGATGGTGTTCAACTTCCGGGTTGGGATTATATGTTTCTCGCTTCGGGTGATGTTGTAGCCGATAGTATCCTTCTCGCCTCGGGTGAGGATGACGCTTCTTTCGGTAGTATCGTTTTTCGATTGGTGGCGTATCTGGGAAATATATGGTCCTGAACCTACAGGAGGGAAGAAGATAGCTTCCTTCTCATTGAGCTGGACGGAATTTGCCGCTAACGCCCAACGCTGCCAGTCATGAACAGGAGCGAATCTTCTGTCGCTCTCTGATAACTTTCCTAATGTCAACGCATGAACATCAAGATGAATATGGCACTCTGTATTAGCCCGAAGCCACTCCATCGTTGTAACGGAAATATCATAGCCAGAAATCATATTGACAAAAAGCCCGTCGAGCGAAGCAATGACATCCGTTGCAAGATGCTCCGGTGTCACTTCGGGAAGGATGACGCTGCAGACCTCTTTCCGCTTTCCTTCATCTTCATAGATGAGCTGGACGCGGTTAGTTGTAGCATCTTTACTGCGCGGAGTATGAGAAAAATCAAAATGTTTAAGCTTAGTAAAGAACGGCTCAAGAAACTCAAGGTCACGCTCGGCAATGAGAGTGAAAGGGAAGTATGTGACTTCAAGGTTACGCTCCCTAGCAATACGTTCGAGAACTGCATAGGAATAGAGAATGCCCCCAAGCGAGAATCCCGTCACCTCACCCGAAGGCGAGACGATCTGGTCAATACACGGCGCGCCAATGATGCCTATCTTTTTCACTTAAGTAAATGGACGAAATTGTTGACAAGAATTTTGCAGAGAGAGGACATGAATTGCATCGTTATCAATGCTGTACATGACTCTGTATGATTTAAACAGTAATTCGCGATAGTTAGCGTTACTCAGTTCAGGTATTTTTCGACCAGAGTATGGAAATGTCTCTAATTGAAGATCGGTAAAGTTGATAAGCGAGGAGACGAAGCGCTCTGCATTTAATGGGTTATTCTGTGCAATATACTCGCGAATCGCGATGAGCGAATCAACAGCTGGCTGTGTCCAGATAACCCTCATCCATTATGACTGGAAAAGAGTATTTTACGTACTTCATCAGTTGTGTAAACACGACCTTCTGTCATAGCTTTTTCGCCTTCGGCAATTCCATCAATGATATATTGGCGATACTCTGCCTCAAGTTCGTTGTTCCAGTATGATGGTCGTTGATCTACGGACCTCAGATAAAGAGCATACTCCTTAAGAGTATCTTGCTCGTTTGGAGACAAGCTATCAACAAGTTCTATGATCTCTGCTCTTGACATATAATAATTAACAAAAGAAACCTGTCGTTGTTCCGTAGAATTTTCCCGAAGACATATTACCCGTAATCCGTGTTATTATTACCGATTAGACAGGTACTATTGTAATGAAGAAGAAGATACGCATTGCCTCCGGGCAGGGATTTTGGGGCGACCTACCGACTGCTCCGATAGATCAGGTCAAACTTGCAAGCGATAAATCGCCGATAGATTACATGATGATGGATTACCTCGCCGAGGTAACGATGTCTATCATGCAAAAGCAAAAGCTCCGCGACCCGAACGCAGGATATGCAAAAGACCTCGTCGAAGTTATTGACGCTATCCTTCCCGATATTGTCAAGAAGAATATTAAGGTCATCACCAATGGCGGCGGCGTCAACCCCGAAGCATGCCGCGACGCGATCTTTGCAGTAGCAAAAAAGCGAGGCATCAAGATAAAGGTTGGTGTCGTCCTCGGTGATAATATCCTTGATTCGATAGACTCTATCAACAAAGCAGGACATCCGTTGAAAAATATGGAGACAGGCGAATCACTCAAAGGAGTCAAAGATAGAGTTTTAAGCGCCAATGTCTATTTCGGCGCAATGCCGATAGTCGAAGCATTGCGACAAGGCGCACAGATAGTCGTTACAGGTCGCACGACCGATACAGGCTTGACACTTGCACCCATGATACATGAATTTGGGTGGTCACCTGATGATTGGGATAAGATAGCTGCAGGGACGGTAGCAGGGCATATCTTGGAATGCGGCGCACAAAGCTCCGGCGGAAACTTCTCGGCTGACTGGAAGAAAGTAAAAGATTTTGCGAATATCGGTTTCCCTATAGCCGAAGCATATCCTAATGGTGAGTTTATTATAACGAAACATCCGAAGACAGGTGGTCTCGTGAACCGCGCATCAGTTGCAGAACAGCTTCTCTATGAAATTGGCGACCCGAAAGAATATATCACCCCTGATTGCATCGCTGATTTTACCTCTATTCATCTTGAAGACATCGGTAAGGACAAGGTCAAGGTCTTTGGCATCAAAGGCAGACCAGCAACAGAGTTCTACAAGGTTTCTATGTCATACAATGACGGCTTCTCCGCTGCAGGTACGTTAACCTACACATGGCCTGATGCCATGGAAAAGGCAAAATTGGCTGACAAGATACTTCGCTCGCGACTTAAGAAGGCGGGTTGTGTTTACCAAGAGATGAGAACTGAATACTTGGGGTATAACTCCTGCCACGGAGCACTGACGAATACGAAAGAATCGGATGTCGAGGAAGTCGTCGTGAAGTTCGCCGTAAGAGGGCAGGATAAACGCTCGATAATCGAGTTCGGCAGGCATATCGCACCACTCATTCTGACCGGTCCGCCGAGCGTAACAGGTTTTGCCGGCGGCAGACCAAAGCCAAGCGATGTCGTTGCCTATTGGCCGGCATTACTCAAGAAAACAGCAGTTACACCACGAGTTATAGTAGAGGAAGTTTAATGAAAGTACAACTTTTAGATATCTGTCATGCCCGCTCCGGCGATAAAGGAGATGCAGCGAACGTCGGGCTTATCTGCCGTGACGAGAAGTTCTATCCTCTTATAAAAAAACAAGTTACCTCGGCTGTAGTAAAGAAACACTTCAAGGGGATATGCGAAGGAAAAGTAGAGCGTTTCGAGCTTCCGAACCTTTGGGCATTGAACTTCCTGCTTCATGAAACCCTTGGCGGCGGCGGGACGGTTAGCCTGAAACAAGATGCGCAAGGCAAGACAATAGCTTCAGCACTTTTGCGAATGAAGATAGATGTCCCTCCGTCAC
>DATDEW010000374.1:0-3556 GCA_036522935.1 Kapaibacterium sp. (SeqCode) | reverse complement strand
TAAGGCATTTACTCTTGGTGGTGGTATCGGACCGAATCTTGGTATCAGGTCATTACAAGGAACATGGCCATTCTGGCTTTCGAGCGATAGGTCAATGGGTGAGGAAGTTCTACGACCCGGTTTTACCGCCTCGTTATATGCGACAGGTGAAGTTCTTCCACGGTTTTATTACAAAACAGCCGTTGGGAATAATATCAGTCAGTTAGGCGTCAAATCGACACAGCTCACTCGCGACTTAACCTATGGTCTAAGTTTCTGGTGGATGCCGACAACAGGGGAATATGGTCCGCGTGGCGGATGGGGTGATCTAGAAGATCACCAAGAGGTTGCAACGCGCATTGGTGTTTCCTCAACATTCGCACGAGATGACAGACATAATCCTGTTTCAGAACCATCACCGCTAAATACTCAGGTGCGGCTTACCGACGGTGTTTTGCTGTATGAAACCGGCGCTTTAGCACCCGGCGTGACAGTCCAAAAATCTGATTTCGCAATAATCTCAGCCGATGCAGGTTTCAAATACCGTGGATTTAACTTCCAAGTCGAATTTTTTTATAGAAGATTATCTAATTTTCTTGCTACAGGACCGGTGCCTGAAAGTGAGATCGTCGATAAGGCTGTCATGGTGGGCCTGACGTATATGATCATACCGAAGTATCTCGACATCCATGGTGGGGGTTCGTATTTATTCGATCAGTGGAACCGGAAACCCTGGGAAATTCAGGGCGGTGCAAGCTATTATCCATCCGGTACTCGCAGTTGGCGTGTGAACCTGCATGTCATTCGTATCGATAAATCTCCGACCGGCAGTTCATTCGGATTTTATACTGCTGGACAAACAGGTACAACACTTAGTCTTGGTGCTGATATTCTATTGTAATTACTACGTCAATGAAAAGATATTTTGTAGTTCAAATTCTTTCGGCGCTGTCGTTACTGCTAATGACAAGAGCTATTAATGCGCAGGATAAGTATCTTGCGAATGATTCACATTTTCACTTGACGAATTATATTCAGCGGGGAATCGATATCCATGAATTTGTCAAGATCATGGGCGATAAGATAGGACGCGTTGCTCTTTTTGGGATACCACTCCAACAGCAATGGTCGTATCGTGTTGATGGTGATAACGGACCGAAGTACTACCTTGATAGTGACGCTCCGCTTTACTATTATTCGTTTACCGATGCTATGATAGCGATGGCATATAGATCGCTCTCGCCAAATGATCAGGCAAGATTCGAGCCAATGATAACGGGCTTTAACCCCACCGATATTTATGCTGTCGATCATATCAAGCGCTGTCTTCTTACATTCCCCGGAGTCTTTAGCGGCATTGGCGAATTTTCGATCCATAAAGAATTTGTTGCGGCGAAGGTTGCTGGCGGCGTTGCGAGTCTTACGGACCCGGCACTTGATTCAATTTTTTCATTCGTAGAAGAGTCAGGTCTCGCCGTTATTTTTCATAACGATATTAACAAGGTTTTCCCGAAGTCTTACACGAAGAGCTATCTCGCCGATACAAAAGAGATCTTCCGCCGGCATCCCAAAGCAACGCTCATATGGGCTCATGCCGGGTTGGGCAGAGTTGTACAGCCGCTCAAAGGTCAGTTAGGCTTCATGGAAGATATGCTGAGCGATCCTACGTTGTCTCACGTATATTTTGATATCTCATGGGATCAGGTTGCAAAATATATTGTGGCTAGTGATACCACCATAAAGGCAGTTGCTGAACTTATCAATAAGCATCCTGATAGATTCCTGTTCGGGACAGATGAAGTCGCACCTTCTGATCAGGAAAGCTACTTGAAAGTTTACCACATGTATGAGCCGTTATGGAAAGCACTGACACCGGAAACAAGTGAAAAAGTGAGAAAAGGAAATTTTGCAAGGATCTTCGACGGGGCAAAAGTAAAAGTTCGTGCCTGGGAGAAGGCGAATCGGAAGTAAAGAAGTGCACTCGTAGGGAGTCGAACCCCAAACCTTCTGATCCGTAGTCAGATGCTCTATCCAATTGAGCTACGAGTGCGTACCTTTTTTCAAGGACAGCATATAACGAGAACACTCTTTCGGAAGTTCAATTTACTTCAATAACTCCCTCGCGGAAATAACAGTGTGTTCCCTCAAGCTAAAACCGCCTGAAAATGCTGCTTTTTTGATGCCTTGCCAAACTCCAAGCCCATACTTATTAATGAAGTAGAGCAGTATCAACTCCCGCTCCTGAAGTTTTCCTTCCGGTAAGAGAACATTGAGCATCTTCTCAAGTTGTCCTCTGGATTCGCTCTGTTTCTTACGTTCGGCGGCAAGGGTCTTGCCCTCAAAATCTTTGATGCCTGTCAAAACTTTCCCCTTCAAAGTCGATAATGCTCCGTCAAGAGTTGGCTCCGTTGAATTAACAGCCCCTCGTAGAAGTTCTAATATATTATCCACTCCACCACTTGCCGAAGCGAAACGCTCGCTAATAACAGCTTCCTGCTCACTCTTCAGCTTCGCCTTGATAGCATCAGTACCTTGTTCAAGCAATTCTTCAATTGTGAGACCATGCTTCGTTAATAACTTCTCAAATCGCTCTTCGATTATCGTCATACCGAATCGCGGTACTATCACCGGCATTTTCATTTCCGCCCAATCATAGGCAACCTTTAACTGTGCAAAGTATGCTGTCTCGCCGGGACCTGCAACATAGGCAACTGTCGGCAGAATAGTATCCTGTACCAGAGGCCTCATCACGACGTTCATGCTGAACCGTTCAGGAGCTGTATTCAAAATATCTTCAGCTTCCTGATTCGATATAGTCTTATCATCGTAGCTGAAACCTGTTTCGGTCTTTGTTAGCTTGAAGCGTTTTCCGTTGTCGGCTATGAAGAGGTTAGCTCCTTGCGGGTCAAGTTGGCCGTGGTAGCCTTGCGCTGTCAGCTCTTTGCTTCTTGTCTGAATTGTATCTGATAGAAGCGGGGCAGTCTCAAGTTCCTTGCGGAAGATATGCGAAGCATGTTGCTTTAGCTCTTTGCTGTTCGGATTGAGAATAAGTAATCCGTCTTCTGCCAAGAGGTCGCCGAGTAATCTGGCTTGGGCTTCACTGAAGGTCAGGTCGTCTTGGTAAGCTGACTTGTAAAGCCCCAAGACCTCACCTGTAAAATCTGTCGCCTGTACATAGGTCTCGATCTCGGAGAAGAATGTCTCCGTTGCATCTTTCTCTAATTTCAATCCGCCGATCTGTCGACGGCTGACATCTTCACTTGGTTTATAGACAATGTTCCGAAGCTCGAAGCCCGAAGTGATGATGTTAATATTATTCGTCTCTTCAAAATCATGGTCTTCGGTCTCTTGCCAAAAGATGGGGACGAAATGGTAGCCCGGAAAATCTTTTGATAGCTCCTTAGCAAGGACTACCGTATGCAGCGCTTTATAAATGGTATAAAGCGGGCCGCCCATGATGCCTACCTGCTGTCCCGTGACCACTGCCATACACCGCTCGCTCTCGAGAAGCTTCAGATTCTTCTCGACCTCCGCCGTCAGCGACCCTGCATCGGAGTGCTGCTTTTTCAAGGAAGCG
>DATDEW010000373.1:0-6956 GCA_036522935.1 Kapaibacterium sp. (SeqCode) | reverse complement strand
ATTAATGGTATTTTTCAACTCAAGAATTTCTCCCTTCACGTCAACCGTGATTTTTCTCGATAAGTCACCGCTAGCCACAGCAGTTGTAACTTCGGCTATGTTGCGAACCTGTGAGGTCAGGTTACTTGCCATCTGATTTACGGAGTCTGTAAGATCTTTCCACGTACCGCCGACACCTTTTACCTTTGCCTGGCCGCCGAGTTTTCCTTCGGTACCTACTTCAAGCGCTACACGCGTAACTTCGGAGGAGAAGGAGTTCAACTGATCAACCATCGTATTCATGGTGTTTTTCAGCTCGAGGATCTCTCCTTTTACGTCCACTGTGATCTTTTTGGACAAGTCTCCATTTGCCACAGCTGTCGTTACATCAGCGATGTTTCTCACTTGTGCTGTGAGGTTACTTGCCATCTGATTCACAGAGTCGGTCAGATCTTTCCACACACCACCGACACCTTGCACCGCTGCCTGCCCTCCGAGTTTTCCTTCCGAACCCACTTCGCGTGCAACACGCGTTACCTCCGAACCGAATGAGTTCAACTGATCCACCATGGTATTGATGGTATTTTTCAACTCAAGAATTTCTCCTTTTACGTCTACGGTGATCTTGCGCGATAAGTCACCATTTGCCACAGCCGTTGTAACCTCAGCAATATTTCTTACTTGAGCAGTAAGATTACTTCCCATCAGATTTACAGAGTTCGTGAGATCTTTCCACACTCCGCCGACACCTTTCACTGTCGCTTGTCCGCCCAACTGACCTTCCGAACCTACTTCGAGCGCGACACGTGTTACCTCTGATGCGAAAGAATTGAGCTGATCCACCATTGTATTAATAGTATTCTTCAGCTCAAGGATCTCTCCTTTTACGTCCACAGTGATCTTCTTTGAGAGATCGCCTTTCGCCACAGCAGTCGTAACATCGGCGATATTTCGTACTTGCCCGGTCAGGTTACTTGCCATCTGATTCACCGAATCAGTGAGATCCTTCCATGTACCTGCAACACCTTTCACCTGTGCCTGTCCGCCCAACTTTCCTTCAGTACCGACTTCAAGAGCAACGCGCGTAACTTCTGAGGAGAATGAGTTCAACTGATCGACCATTGTATTAATGGTATTCTTCAACTCAAGGATCTCACCCTTCACATCCACTGTGATTTTCTTTGACAAGTCGCCTTTCGCAACAGCAGTTGTTACTTCGGCGATATTACGGACCTGTGCTGTCAAATTGCTTCCCATCAGATTCACCGAATCCGTCAGATCTTTCCATACACCCGATACGCCTTTTACAATTGCCTGCCCGCCCAATTTTCCTTCCGAACCTACTTCGCGTGCCACACGGGTTACTTCCATCGAGAAGAGGTTCAGCTGCTTCACCATACTGTTCACCTCTTTTGCGATGCGCAAGAACTCGCCCTGCAATTGTGTTCCGCCGATCTCCAACGGCATTTGCTCCGACAAGTTTCCTTTTGCGACCGAGCTGATAACATTCGCGATCTCGATCGTCGGATGCACAAGATCGGAGATAAGAGTATTGATCGACTCTACTCCGCTGCGCCATGAACCTTTTGAATTAGGGATATCCAATCGTTGTGTAAGATTTCCCTGTTTTCCGATCGTATTTGCCGCGCGGGTGAACTCTGTGGTCATCTGTTCATTGAGGTCAATGATCTCATTTAAGGCATCACAGATCGATTTGTATCGCCCTGACGCATCAATAGGCATTCTCGCTGTGAAGTCACCGTTCTTGACTCTCGTTAAGACTTCCAGCAGGACCTTTTCGCCGGAGGCAAAGTCTGTACTTGCCACAATACTGCCATTTATTTCCTGGGTTAGCTCGTTTACTATGGGTGTCATACGTTTATCGAAAAATGTTTTTATGAATGAGTAAGATATGCTTTGCTCCTGGGCGAATACGTCATTACAAAAATAGTTATCTCTTCAGTAGAGACGTTAGTACTTTTACTCTGTATTCGTCAGTATAAAAAGACAAAACCGGAAATGATTTCCGATTTTCTTCACATGGAGTAATGATCCTGATTCGAATGTGTCTTGACGAAGAACGAGTAGCGAGTCACTAAAAGAACCGTACACTCAAACAAGTAGAAGGCATTCACCTCTCGGAATATGCTGGTACCTGAAGATCAAATATTGCCTACTATAATAATATAATAGTCACTTTGACATACAAAAATACCCCGATCCTCAAAGGGTTTAGTTATATTTTTATAGGAATTGCTTGTATAAATGCGCGGATTGCAGTCCTAGAAGTCTTGCATTTATGCAATCATATAACACATTGGTGTAATTAAGCAACGAAGAAATGCAGTATGTTTGTAAGTTCTTCCGGAAGTTCTACTTATAGGAGCATTTCCACATCGCTAATGTTCATATGTTGATAAGCTTTTATAAGCGGGTAATTGTATTGTTCGTTAAACTCTTCTCAGGGTCTTCTGTTACGTTACTATGAGAATGATATCAGTTCATAGGTCTTGGGTAAAAACCATATTGCATTTGATCGAAGTTGTATTTATCCTCATTACGCTAGGGATCTGTATCTTTATAGTTTTTTTTGCAGAAGATGTTCTCAATAATTTCCTCAAAACCAATCTTAATGAATCAGTCCGTACAGCATCCGGCGGACGTTATTCTCTGAAACTTGGTCATATTTACTATCAACGAGGCACCATATTCTGTAAAACATTTTACCTTGCACGTGAAAAATACGACAGTACTGAGACAGGTGTGACCGTTCAATCGATTCACGCTGATACAGTATGGTTCGGCGATATCAAGTGGATAGATCTGCTTACCGGAAAAGGGCTATTCATGACGAAGATGGAAATGAGAAGACCTACACTTACCATGACATCCATCGGGGCAGCTCGAACAACGATAGAAGAGGACATCTCTCGAAATGATGTCTCTGGCAGTATGCCAAAGCAGTTGCCCGTCGTTTCTTTTGATAGCATTGTACTTCATGATATTCAAGTGAACGTACCGCGAAGTGATTCGCTTGGAGATTCGATCAGCATCACTGGTACAAACGCTCGATTAAGGAATTTCTCATTAACAGACACAAGCCTTGTCTATCGACCTCTCTTATTCTCAGAGGATGTCTCGTTTTCCATAAATGAAGGGCGCCACATTTTTGGCGATAGTGTCTACTCGATTACAGCCAAAAATATTACAGGAAGTTTAACCGACTCTGTTGTTGCTGTCGATACCATCTCCTTTCTGCCGAACTACTCAGAGACTGCATTTGCTGCACGTGAAAAGTATAATCGCGGAAGAATGGAATTACAGTGTACGGATGTACAGGTCGTAGGTTTAGATGCTCTCCCTTTACTTGCGGGGAGATCCATCTCGTACAGAAAATTTGAAGCTGCCAACTGGAATGCAGATTACTATTCCGATAAGCGCAAGCCCCAAAATCCACGTCCGGATGCTGCTATGATGCCTAATGACCTTATCGAATCGTTTTCTTGCTCCTTTAACATTGATTCTATCATTCTGCGCAATGGAAACGTCAGGATACGCGAGCGGGTCTCGGGAAGCAGTGCGCCGGGTGTGATAGGGATACAAAAAGTGTTTGTAAAAGCGTACCCGATCTGCACCGATACACTGCTGCCAAAGTGTAGCATGCCTACTCGAATTACAGTTTCCGGTCTTTTTATGGGCGAAGGGAGGGTAAATGCAGTAGTAACATATCCGTTGCATAACAAAACATTGGACTTTGATCTTGAAGCAAGTATCGGACCATGCTCAATAAAGCTGCTGAATCCTTTTTTGATACCAAATGAAAGGAAAGAAGTTACTGCCGGCAACATCATAAATGGCTCTTTGACAATGAAGGTCAGGAATGGGGTAGCCACGACATCGGTGACTCCCGTGTATAAAGATTTTTCGATGAAGATCCTCTCTACAAGTGTACATGAAGAAAGAGGTATTATTGAAGGTATCAAAACTTTTGTCGCCAATAGTTTCATTCTACGTTCAACAAATCTTGCTCAGGATGGAAGAAGGATAGTCTCTGCAACGACAAGGACAGTACACAAAAAAGATCAAGAGCTTTTAACCTTTATTTGGGTTGCTACGCGTAAGTCTTTGGGAAGTGTCATCGGAGGATTTGAGTAAGGGATATTTCATTTGTATTTAAAACCCATACGTAAAATATGGGTTGTATATCCAGTAACTTCAAATAGCGTTATAGATAAAATCGAACGCCTAATGTTGCATCAATAATAATAAGCACCAAAAGCGGGTGTAATGCCTACCATAGGTCCCGCTTCAAAAAGTAGCTCTATGGGGGTGTTTCTCGGAAGGATATTTAATCCACAAATAGCACGAATTCCTATTCCTGTTTCATCCACCTCATGATAATAAAATCTATCAGGATACTGCTGATAAATTATTGTTCTCCCTCGTCCAAATCCGAACGTAACACCGGAGCAGCGTACATTTTTACAATGTCCGAGTTAAATGTATCAAAGAGGTATGTATAGTCAATTTGCAAGCGGGGAGATCCAAAGTATGATGCGCGATTTCTCCTACCAGAGCAGTCGTCGGACCTGTCCATAGTTTGACGGTGCCGCCGATCGGTTCTCCAAGTACCAGTCCGAATCCGAAGTTGTCGGATGTAGATTGAGCTTTTAACGAGCCCATCGAGATAAAAATACTTATTGCTAGCAGAAGTAGTATGCTCTTTTTCACTGTGGTCTGTTGTTCGTAAAATTTATATATGTTAGTAGTAATGAAAAGCCCTGCCCGATAGGGGCAGGGCTTTTCTTCTCGTCTTTCGTCTGGGAGGACCTTCTCGTCTTTCGCCTTACTTGCACACTTCAAGAACTGTGACAGATATGCGTCTATTCTTAATGCGGGCAGCTTCGATCTGTGCCGGGGTTCCATTCTTTGGCTCCTTCACAGCGTTTTCCTTGGTGCCCATACCCATTGTCTTAGGTATCTTCGATGAACTTACGCCTTGTTCAACGAGCCAAGATTTGATCTTTGCTGCACGCATGACCGATAATTCACGGTTACGTTCAGCAGTACCTTCATTGCTTGCATGTCCTTTTATCTGTACTTTGATATCGGGGCATTGCTCGATCAGTTCTCTTACTTTATAGAGGTTATTGATCGTACCAGGTTGGTCAAAGTTGAATTCATCGGTATTCACAATGAAGAGAATATCCGGGAAATCAATGACAGTGTTCTTCTTGATGGCCGGGCATCCATAAGGTGCAACACCTGCAAGAAGCGGACATCTGTCTTTGCCGTCTAGGTAGCTATCACCATCTGTATCCGGATTGAGCGGATTTGTATGGGTACGGTTGATCTCGTCGCCATCATTAAGTCCGTCACTATCGGTATCCGCTTTTGTCGGATCTGTATGATAGTTATTTACTTCTGCGCCGTCTTTCAAGCCATCACCATCAGTATCTGCTCTGAGCGGATCGGTTTTGTACGTATTAACTTCTTGTCCGTCATTCAGTCCGTCACCATCAGTATCAGGATTGAGCGGATCAGTCTTATATGTATTAACCTCTTCTCCGTCCTTAAGACCATCGCCATCTGTATCTGCTTTGAGCGGATCGGTCCTATATCTCTTTACCTCGTCACCGTCAGTCAGTCCATCGCTATCAGTATCACGGTTCAACGGGTCAGTCTTGTACTGGAGTACTTCTTCACCATCTGTCAAACCGTCACCGTCTGTATCACGATTATTGATGTCTGTGCGATATATCTTCATCTCATCATCATCGTTCAGACCGTCACCGTCAGTATCTTTGGGTTTTGTCTCAATAAGAAGTACTTTTTCCGGTTGAACAACTATGACTTCTTCTTCCCGTGCAGGAGCAAAGATATAGTAGCTGAAGCCTAATCCCATCGTCAGGAAAACGTCTTGTGTTTCATCACCTGTCGGACTTGTAGAATAATCATCAAGATAATCAGTACCGGGCAAGTGGAGTAATCCTTTACCATTGAACGTGATCTTATCAGAGATGTACATTTCAAATCCTACACCGGTAATAAAACCAAAGACATTCTTTTCATAAATACCGGCGTGGTTACCAGGCAACGCATGATCCTGATCTTGATTTCTTGGTTCAAAGTTTAAGAATTCAATACCGCCGGCTAAATACGGCACGAATTTCTCTGACGGGAAGAAGTTGCCCGAAAGCATTGCCTCCCAACCGCCGTGGCGTACTACATTGAGATCATTACGTTGGATCAAATTAGCGGGTACTGTATTTGGATAATATGGATCGGTCAGGCCTCCGAAGTACTCAGGAAATGCCCGTACATTTCTATCACCTGCTTTAATACGTATTTGCCCACCATTATATGAAGCATGAAATGAGAGCCAATCAATTATATTCCAGCGGATGAATGCATCTCCGGAAAATGAGAATTGATTGTCAGTAAAAGTGCCCCAATATTTATTTCCTCCGGCGTGAAAACCGAAAGATATTCTGTTCTCGATACTTTGAGCATTTGCTGTTATATTGAGAGTAAATATAAACAGAGCCGTCATCAGTAGGGAGATAGGTTTTTTGGCGAGAGTCCCAAAAAACTCTTTTATCACTGATTGTTTTTTATTAATGTTTTTCATATGCGATATGCGTTATTTAATGAATCCAAATGCATTATATGCAAATTTACTGCCACAGTACCAATACTTCTTTATACAAATCAAGCATTAACTTATATATTTTACATTTTTTAGATGTATACTTCGGAATATATGACCTTGCCTTTAATCCATTTACTTGCAACAGAAAGGCGGTGACCTCATATTGTTTTTTTTATACAACTATTAGTACCGTGAGTTCTTAGAGCATCAAGCATCTTGATGCAAAGTTATCATAATCCGACACGCATTTTGTTACATGATTTTCGGAATGCTTTATGTGATTCTATACCTCAGTCATATCTATTATATATGTCGCCTTGCTTTG
>DATDEW010000372.1:0-3454 GCA_036522935.1 Kapaibacterium sp. (SeqCode) | reverse complement strand
ACCTTAAGGGCAAGGAAGTGCTTGACCGTATTCCTGAAGTAGGGAAGTACCTGCCAAATGTGGAGTTCGAGGTCTTTGACTTTGCTACGCTGCCCGGACCCCACATGTCGCCCGAGATGATGCTCACGCTTAAAGATTTTGTGCGTGTGGCAAGCGATGACTCGGATGGGATCGTCATCACGCATGGGACAGATTCAATGGAAGAGACAGCATACTTTCTGGATCTTACGCTGGGTGGCGAGAAGCCGGTTGTCGTTACCGGAGCCATGCATCACTCCCTTGATACGGCATGGGATGGCGGCAGTAATATCATTGATGCTATAGCAGTTGCTTCATGCGACGAGTTTAAAAATGAAGGTGTGCTTATCGTGATGAATGGGAGTATCCATCATGCTGCTGAAGTAACGAAAGCGCATACCATGCGAGCTGATACATTCCGTTCGCCCGAATATGGTCCCCTTGGCAGTGTCGATACGCTTTCGGTTGGTGCTCCCGAAAAGCTTCGGTCTTCCAAGTTTCGCCAGCATATTTCCGTAAGTGATGATAACGAATTGCCATACGTTGAGTTATTTAAGACATATACAGGCATGGATGATATGCTCATTTCATGCGCAATGAGAGAAGGTGTCAAAGGCATCGTTTTCGAGGCAATGGGACAAGGAAATGTACCTCCGGGTGCAATGAACGGTATTACGAAAGCACGCGAGATGCGTATCCCTGTCGTGATCACATCGCGCTGCCCATCGGGTCCGGTTCGCCCGTATTATGCCTATCCCGGTGCCGGACGAGAGCTGCAAAAGCTTGGGTGTCTATTTGCTCCGTATTTGAACGGACAAAAGGCGCGGTTGAAGCTCATTCTTGCTCTTGCGGCAGGGTGTAATGAGGACGAGTTATCGTCGCTTTTCCCTTTGGCATAGTCGTTGCTGAAAGTAGAGAGATAGTGTTGTGAATGGGTAAAATTATCCCCACAGTTAAACACTTTTCAACATTTCGTATGTTTGTGTCAGATTGTTCATAGAAATATGAAGTAATTGTCACTTTTTTAACAAATTATCCACGTTGAGGTGTAATTTTTATCGTGTCTGAAAGTTCTTACATAGGATCGGGCGAACCTCTGAAAGACACGGGTCGGAAGGAGGAGAGCGTGGCTCGAGATGAGGATAAATTCGACGCCCTCTTCGAATGGATGCCAAACGACTTTCCTATAACCGAAACGGTTCTTCCCAGTGAGGATTCGCTGGAGATCGTGCAACAACAGATTGGTGACGAGGCAGTAGTGCCGCGCTCCCGTTTGTTTAGTGATGGTGAGCAAAAACGCTCCCCAACGCTGGCACGAAGCTTCACCGATGAGTTCATTGACTCCAAAGCCGGTGGACCGGATTCCGATGAAGAGCTATTCTTCCGCTATCAGCAAGGCGATGAAAAAGCCTTCTTTTCTATCTATCAACGATATAAAGGAAGCGTCTTTGCCTACTGTACGAAAGTAATGCTTTCGGCAGGTCTTCAACAAGACCTTGTCCAGGATACCTATCAGGAAGTATTCCTGCGTGTATCACAGTACCGCAATACGTTCAAGCATGGCGAGTTTCGCGCGTGGATCTTTACGATAACGCGTAACACCTGCCTTAGCTGGAAAAAACGCGGACTCAAACACGTGGTTTCTTCAAGCGGACCGTTCGACGCTGATCACATCAATGAGGAAGAAGCATTAGATGCCCCGACAGGTATTCAACGCTCTGATAGTCCTCTTGAAGTGCTCACAAAAAAGGAACAGACCGATCTCTTGCTTAAAGCAATTGCGGAATTACCTGATACTTACAGAGAAGCGCTCATGCTCTGTGAGTACGAAGGGTTGACGTATGAAGAGATAGGTCGGTTGACAGGAACATCGCTCTCGACGATTCGTATACGAGTCTTCAGAGCGAAGAAACGTCTGCGAAAGGTACTCCGCCCTATGTTGGGAGGAGAATATCTCGAGAAGCTGGCAAAGGATGAAAAAGAAAGTGACGATGATGAATAAGAACACATACTTGAACGAAGAGCATATCATTGCCTACCTCGACGGTGAACTCAATGTCACCGGTCGTGAGGTAAAGACCGCTCTTGTCGGAGATAAAGAACTTGCACAAGCTGCGCTTGAGTATCATGCAATCTCGAAAGCATTTGCACGTTCATCAAGTGATGACCGCTTCATGCTCAGCGCCGAAGCCGATAAGCTTGCAATGGCTGTTCTGCGCAAAGAACTTTCAAAGAAGACGCTCGTGGATGCTCCTGCAGCACGTCCGTCCCGCACTACGATCCCAATGCTCAAGCAGATGTGGGTTCGCCGTACAACCGTCGGTGTTGCATTTGCCCTGCTTCTTGGTGCAGTGTGGTTCACATTCCCGAAGAATGATATCGTTGTCGAGCCGACCGTTGCTACTAATCAAGTACAACATTCCGTTGCCACGGCTCCGATAGCAAGCACAGAAGCTCCTGCTTCCGTAGACGTAACTGTCCCTGCTATCCAAACAAAGTCTGTTGCTCTCAAGCCAACGGCTAAAAATGTTACCGCTACTTCAACCGAGAAAGCTCCTGTAGTAAATGAAAATCTTGCACACGAGACAGCTACCGAAGAAGTTAGTGCTCCTGGTGATGTTATGATCTCACGCCGTTATGCAAAGCTTGTAAAGGCAACTCCGGTTATCGAGATCACACAGCAGGACAAGATCGCTGATAAAATGTAAGAGGAAACACTCTGCATGTACACAACGAAGAAGACTGTCCGACATTTTGCCGCATGCCTATTGGCGTTTGCGGCATTTGTCATTATGGCTTCTTCATCATGCGCACAGCAGAACACACTTCCTGAGCAAAAATACCATGGTGGCGACGACCCAAGCGCATACGTCAAGAGCATTGACGACCTTATGTATGAGCGCATCGAAAAAGAGCGCACAAGCTATCGTGATATAAAGCTTCTGCCTGAGATCCTCCGTGTGATGGCGGATTACGTACGTACCGATGCACCAAGCGGTGAAGTTGTTTTACATGAAGCGAGCTTCCTTCTTGAGCCGCGTTACATCGCCTTCTCACCTGAAGGAAAAGAGAGTATCGATAAAAGTCCTGCCGGACCGCAGTCAGTCATGTACTTTGTCGGCTCTGCCCGTACACCACTTGCACTACCGCTCGTGAGCAATCTTTCAAATGTGCTGCGAGGTGACGATGCTTCCTACACAGTCTATCTTGGCATTTTACCTCTTCCGACATCAAAACAATCTGATACCGTTCGTTACTATTGTATCATTGAGCGCGCTATACAATCCAACCGCTCTGAAAGTGAAGTCCGCTTAGAGCGTTACGCGAAAGAGTTTGCATTTAAGATAGGTGAACCGATACAACTTCGCCTTGATAACACACCGCCTGACCGTCAGGCGCTTATCGTTAAGATCGAAGACAATGCAGAGCCGCTTAA
>DATDEW010000371.1:0-2554 GCA_036522935.1 Kapaibacterium sp. (SeqCode) | reverse complement strand
ATTCACTACCAGGAGTTGTTGGGGGTAATGTATACCATGCAAAAACCTTTGCATTTCTCACATTTGTATTTGATGTTGAGCGCCACACCTGCACCGTACCATTTGTTATTACATCAGGAAGGTTGCTGTTGGGTGGTATTGTCGAATAATACTGCTCATAGATCGGGATAAAAGCCGTATCAAGAAAGAATGAGTTGCGACGATAGTTTGCAGGTTGAATAACATAATCTTGGCCTGAGCCGCTGCCGGCTCCGCCGCCAAATTGTTTGGTCTGCCGCTCACCTTTCTTCTGTGCAGCAACGGCGGTGAGGTACATCGGACCAAAACGATTGACCATCTTGAATCCGAAAAGTGCTGACTGGATACCAATATACTTTGAAGGTGTAGTAAGCGATACATTACCAGCTTCGATGGACTGGATGATCTCATCAGGGAATCCCTGATAGCTTAACTTAAAGAGATTCTCGAACGAGAACTGGCGCAAGCTTGCAAAGTCTGTATTGATCTTTATCTTATCACCGACAGAGCCGCTCAAACTCATGTTTACTTCCTGACGGAAATCAAGACCTGTCTCCGAACCTGAAAAGAGCGCACCGCTGGTTGCTAAGAATTTATTATCTCTGTATGCAAGATGGATGGCAACGTCACCATTAACACGAAGATTGATAGACGGCTTACCAAAGATCGTCGGGACGATAGACGGCGGGATCGGTATATCAATACTATTATAATCACTTAGAAATCCTTCCCCACCACTAGCATTCGGGTCACTTCCACCACCTGAAGTTGAAGAATTCTGGGAAAAATCTACCGGTTTATTTGCCGCAACGTCGGAGAGTCCGTCACCAAGATTATACTCCATCCTTGAAGCAAGATAGTCATCAAGTGTCTGTGTGAGCGGGACGCTCGTAGGTGCTCCGAGGAAGTCATCACTCAGAACAGCATTCCCAAGTGAATCAAATGTAACCGTACGTTCTATGGGTGTTGAGATGAATCCACCTGATGATGGAGGGTCAAGCGTAACAGCAGGTCCTTTATCCGGTTTTGGCGGAACAACCATGATGCTGTCTTTCCGCTTAGTCATACCAGGTATGAACCCGCCGAGAAAATCCGTTACATCACTGACAGTATTATCAATTGTCGAATTTACGTCTTCGATACCTTTGTTGATATCAGTGACTGTACCTTCGATCGCAGCAGAAGCAGAATCGATCGCCTTGACGGCATCAGATTTATCTTTCTTGGTCGTGTCTTGCGGAGGTGGTGGTGTGGTCGTTGTGCTTTTCTTTAATCCCGCGCACGACATGAGAAACGCTACAAAAAGAATTGGAAGATAGAGCGAAGCACCGCGACGGAGTCCGGACGAGATCAGGTTGAGAACCGATATAAACTTTTTGAGCCGCAAATTCTATAAATACGACAAATTCCCACTATGAAAAGAGGGTGCTGCCGGAATGAAGTATCAATTACTCACCAAATATCGGATGAGGTTTGTTAAAGCGGTCGCAAAAAGTCGATAGGCGTCTAAATTAGTTGAAAATACCTATGTTTTAACAGAATACGGCTCGGTTTGTTTCCGAAACGACAGGGTAAAATTTGGGTATCATTACCCGAAACTTCATGTAGCTTTTAGAGTTATATATAAAGAACATCTAATCTATTGACCTACGAATGTTAAAAAGAGCGTGGTGGCGGACATCGTTTCGTATCTGGGGCTATATCCTCCGTGCCCACGGCGGTCCGTTCTTTACAGCTCTCTCTGTTGTGATGTTCGTCTTCCTTCTGCAATTCCTAATGCGTTTTATTGATAAACTTGTCGGAAAAGGGCTGGATCCGTGGACTGTTATTCAACTGATCGGTCTAAATCTTGCATGGATGGTGGTAATGGCTCTGCCAATGGCAGTTCTTGTCGCAACGCTGATGGCATTCGGCTCACTTGGTGCATCAAATGAAATGACGGCGATGCGTTCGGCAGGTGTAAGTTTTGCCCGCATGATATTTCCGGTGATCATTGTTGGAGCACTCGTAGCATACTTCGATCTTCGCTTTAACAACGATGTTTTACCCGATGCAAACCACAAAGCAAAAGATCTTGCATTCGATATTCAGCGCAAAAAACCAACATTCAGTATCATGCCGGGTGAGTTCAGTGATGAAAATGCTCTTCCTGGATTTTCCATATTCGCAAAAGACAGAAACACCACAGACGGTACACTGACCGAAGTTGTCATTTATGACCATTCGAACCCTATTCAAACAAATACATTGACGGCTAAAACCGCAAACTTACAGTTCTCGAAAGACTATAAGAACATGCTTCTCTCGCTCCATGATGGCGAGATACATCAAAGCTACCAGAACGAACAGGGGCAATATAGACGCGGCGAGTTTAAGGATTATGATATTGTCATACCTACAAGCGGATATGATTTCACCCGCGATGCGAACTCTGAGCGCGGCGACAGAGAGTTATCTGCTGATTCACTTATGAAGTACGTTAACAACAGACTTGGTGTAGCTGAAAAAGCCCAAGTAAATCTTGCTTCTTCTCTCT
>DATDEW010000370.1:0-3884 GCA_036522935.1 Kapaibacterium sp. (SeqCode) | reverse complement strand
TTCATCGAGGAGTACTTTGAGTTCTCTGCCAAGAGTATCATAGAGTCTGAGGACAACACGGGTCGGCTCATCACCACCGACAGAATATTTTATCCGAGTGGTCGGGTTGAACGGATTCGGATGATTGCCTTCAATAAAACTACCCGGAGAGAAATCTTTGAGACGTACAGGAGTACAAATATCGCTGATAGTAATTCGTCCGTTCTCCACCTTTGCAAGCGGTTCGATACTATTCGAGAAATCAATGCCCGTCTGCACCAGGTCGGTGAAGCTTCCTGAAGGAGCAGAGTCTTTTGCCCTAAACGTTATCTTTACTAGTTCGCCTGTCTTTGTAAACGATGAGGTAGATGATGACATTGAAATGTCAATTCTGCCGGGTGTTAACGTATTTGCGAACGACCAATCACTTGAAGATATCAGCGCTCCACGCTCGACAGCTACAACATCGCAGAGCGTCGCATCATAGGTAATACTCTCGCTAAGTGAACGAATGGGTGTAAGTGAGCCGGAGAGATCACTCATGAGCTGCTGCGTGATCGTTACTTCCCTGCCTTGTATGACATAGTAGTTCGGACTGATAAAGAGCGTCGCATCAAGCGGCAGATGGTCGCTGCCCAAGAAGTACATTGTCTTCGGACCCTGATCGGTATAATAGAGAATGAACTCTCCCGCATGATTACCATAGTTTGGGATATGTACTTTCGGAGTAAAAGTAAAATCATAGACCTCGCCGCTTCCCGGTGAATAGGTGAAGTTACCTGTCATCCCGATAACACTATAGTCGAGTGGGTTGGTCATCGTGGAAGTCGTCAGCGCAAGGTCAGCATTACCGACGTTTCGCATCGTGCTTTGCAATGTCTTCGAGAATCCCAACACTACTTTTCCAAAGTCAAGCGTATCGCCTGTATTGTAGCGCGGGATGCCTTGCCCTGCAACACCTCGTGCATAGAATGTGACGACATCGCCGTCGCTTGTTGCAAGATCAAAACGAGCGAAGTAGTTACCATTGACAAGCGGCGCAAATCTGACTGTGATACTCTCTTGACTATTCCCTGCTACATTCACGGGTAACCCCGAAACAGAAAACGGCTGACCGGATGGAGCAATGGAGACCCCAAATATTGTAGCTCCTGAACCTCCGCTGTTGACCAGCTGAACAACGCTATCCTTCCACGTACCTTTGGTAATGGTACCAAAATCAAGTGTATCAGGCACTGCTCTGATATTCGCCCTCGTACTTTGTCCGATAAGATAAATGATGCGGTCTTTATCAGCTCCCCATGCGCTTGATGAATGCAGATGAAACTCTGCCGAGAAATTTCCGAGAGATGGCGGCGAGAACGTGAATTGGAATTCGTTCGTCGCATCTTTCAAACCGAATGGTACTGTCCGCTCGCTGACTACAGTAAAAACAGAAGGATTTACGCCTTGCATCGTTACCGTTTCAAGTTGGTATCCTTGCGTACCATATCCTTGAATAGAATCAAGTTGTGCCGTTATACCTCCTACGTTCGTCAGCGGAAAGAAAATGGTGTCACGCTTGACTGCGATCCCGGGCGTTTCACGAGCAACAGTTACGTTGATATTGCCGCTGTTATCGTTATAAAAATTGCTTGGCGGATCACCTCTATCAAAAAGTCGGAAAGAGAGCGTACCTGTTCCATTTGAGCTCACACTTGCATCATAGATATGATTGGTCTGATACCCTTGTGTCGGTGGAGCATTGTTGAACCACCCCTCTGCTGCTGTCCCGATCTGATACTTCAACCCTACATTCACGACAGAACCTGATGCGAACGGGACGATATTAATATAGTATCGCCCATCGGCGAACTCATTTCCGTTTGCAACTTTGAACCTGTCTTCGGTATGAACCGAGTACTTCATACCACTGACAAGGTTCACCTGATCGAAATTCACTTTCGCGCCATCGGAGGAAATAGGAAGCGTCTGACGCGGCGTCGGCACTTGCCACGGAGTCCAAGGCTGGGCATTGAGCCCGCTTGCAACCAGGAGAAGAAAAAGGATAAAGGTGTTTCTCTGCATATTTCCAGCTAAGGATACCATAGTAGTAAACACCACCCCCCAAGGATTGTTCTGTTATTAGTATGAAAAATTCGTAACCCTTTTGCGGGAGATCCTTGTAACTTACCCAATAGCCAATCGTTTTCTTATAGTCGAGGATTCACACTTTTCGTTCGGAAACACATGAAATACATACTTGTCGGGATCTTCCTGTTTATTTCATCATTATCGTTTTCACAAGACCGCGGCTTTTACTCCGAAGGGAGAGAGTTCTTGCTTGGATATTTACATAATCCATATATTGACTCACTAAAGTTTGGTGGTGGAGGCCAGTTATCTATTAATGCCATAGTTTCCTCCAACCAGAAGGCAAAACTTCAGGTATCCTATTATGATGCATCCGGTAAAGAAACGAGTCCGACTCCATACACACTCAAAGACAACAACTCGCTTCAAATACCTCTGACAAGAACGAATATGATGCACGCCAACTATAATGGCGATGTGGCCGAATATACGGCATGTCATATCACTTCCGATGTTCCGGTTACTGTAAGCTACATGAGCTATGGCCAACTTGCGTTCGGCAGTTATCTAGCTCTCCCGATCGTATCCTGGGGGAAAAAGTATGTTGTAGAATCCTACAATGATCATCCCGGGTATTTTTCAGTAGTGCACCAGGGAGCGGGCAACATGGAAGCCTTTTATTCATGCGGAGTATTTACAATCGTCGGAGCATACAACGGCACAAAAGTACAGATAACCCCAACTGCACTAACACGCGGTGGGCATGTAGGAGTAAATCAGGGTCCCGGAAATGACGGGACACCGAAACCGTATACAATAGAGCTGAATAAAGGACAATGCTACCTTGTAAAATCTGCAAGCGCTATCCATGACGGTACCGATGATATTTCCGGAACAATGATAAGCGCTGATAAGCCTATCGGCGTGATCGCCGGCCATCAGGATGCTGCAGTTGGTGATGGTAACTCAAATGGCTTCGAGACTGATGGTCGCGACTTCATGATAGAGCAGCTTGTACCGGTCGAGTTTTGGGATAATAAAGGGATCTATACGATCCCGATGCTTGAATCAAAAGGAAATCCTATTGAAGGTGTCGGTGAGAACTATCGTGTGTATGTATCGGATGTTTCAGAGCCGACAGGTGTACAGGTATTTACATCTGCTACGACCTATGACGAGGTCTATCCACGTACATTCGAAAAAGTTGTTGAGCTTGCCAATAGGACAAAGCCTCTTGCCTTTGCATCCGAAAACGAAGGTGAGCGATTTTCCGTCACGCAGTATGAGCTACGAAGCCAGTGGAATGCGTATTCCTATACAGCACCAAGCATGACAACGATCGTGCCGCGATCACAGTGGAAAAATTCATATACGTGGCGTGGGTATAAGAGCCACATAAGATATGCTGATGCATTTCAGTCTTACTATGTGACCGTTATTGCCGATGCGAATAACTATGATAATATTAAAGTGGCAGTAAATGGTGGCAACCCACTCTCTATCCACAACGCCCTTAATCCGGCAGTGCGTACATGGTCACCTACTACTATTCCCGGCAGCGGCAATCTAAAGGCAGTCACGTACGGTATTGACATCACATATATGACCTCCTATTATGCGTATTCCGATATGCCTTTCATGGTGTATCAGTTTGGCTATAGTGCTGCCGATGGTAGCGGAGATCTCGGTGGTCAGATAGAATCAGAAGATTACTTTGGTACTGATGCCCATCCCGCCGGAATGCGAGTCTTTGATAAAACAAAGGTCAATAGGTTATCAGTGAACGTAGATACGCTCTGTAACGGTTGGAACATATGTGTGACCGAAGGCAG
>DATDEW010000369.1:0-3492 GCA_036522935.1 Kapaibacterium sp. (SeqCode) | reverse complement strand
CTTCCGTATGCAAGAAAGCTCGCCAGAAGTTTTAATATAATGCCTAGATGTTCAATATGAAATGTTACGACAGAAGCAACACTTGTCCCATTTGGATTTCCGAGACCATATTGCATCAAGGTGGGCAGTAGTAAGCTGCCGGTGATCATACATCCGACGAGAAATGAGAGTGAGTTGCCTATTATCTCTTTTGGTTTGTTAGAACGGATCAAATAGTAAAAAGCTATAAGTATGTATGGGCAGAGCAGCACCCACGACATATGAAGCTGAAATATCCAAAACAACCCAAATCCTAAAAAGAAGTACGCAAGCCGTCTCGATAATACCCCCGCTCGTAAGAACGGATATATTTCAAAAATTCCGATAAAGAAAACAATTGCACCGGGTATTACATACGACGGATTAATTACCCGTGTAAAATAACATATGGACCATGGCACCAAAAAGACACTACATATAATTATCCACAGAGGAAGCTGCGGTAATCGTTTTGATATATACCAGACAAGGAATAGCAGGCTTAGATCAAGAATGACATTGAGAACTATCATCGGCGCTTCAGGTATCTCCCAGAGATACCACCCGAGAGAAACAAGATACCCTTGCAATGCTCCGGGGATTTGTGAGTGAGTATAGACCAGGTCGGCACCGAAGTAAGGATAACTTCCGGTTGTAAAAGATTTGAGACCTATCAGGTAGATCTGAATAACATCTTCGTCCTTGAACCAAAACTCATTTGTAAGCCCATATAAAAAGCGAAATATGATGATCCCTATGATTAAAAGAATAACCCCCCGTTCGGAAAATTTGCTTTTAATGTTGTTCATCTACAGATTCCGCATCACAAGCTCCATTTCAGATTCTAGTTCGATGAGGACTTCCCTGCCCTTTGAGCCGTCACCTGCACTGACGATTCCGTAGCGCTCAAGTTCATCAATGATGCGCGCTGCACGCGAGTAACCAATTTTTAATCTGCGCTGAAGCATTGATGTTGATGCCTGCTGATGACGGAAGACAGTCCATGCCGCTTCATCAAAAAGCTCATCGCGTTCACCGTCATCACCTGCTCCACCAGTGCCACCCTTTTGTTTGAGCGACGGAAGGGTCCAAGGGCGTGAATAACTTAACCCTTGTCCTTGCTGGGATGAGATCGCTTCAACAACGGCTTCTACTTCTTCGGTAGAAATATACGGCGCCTGTAAACGTATTGGCTTCGGTGTGCCGCTTGGCAAGTAGAGCATATCACCATTACCAAGAAGCTGCTCTGCGCCCATCGTATCAAGGATGGTACGTGAATCAACTTTCGTTGCTACCTGATATGCGATACGCGCAGGGAAGTTCGCTTTGATAACACCGGTGATAACATCAACCGAAGGTCGCTGCGTAGCGAGGATAAGATGAATACCAACTGCGCGAGCCATTTGTGCCAGACGGCATATCGGCTCTTCAATTTCACGCGCTGCTGTTATCATTAGATCAGCAAGCTCATCAATAATAACGACGATATACGGAAGATGATAATGCTGCTCTTCGCTTGTCGAGCGAAGTTTGCCTTGCGCTACTTTTGTATTATAGTCAGCAAGTGAACGAACTGCAGCTTTTGCAAGTCTATCATAACGACGTTCCATCTCAACTTCAAGTGCTTTTAAAGCAAGCACTGCAAACTGCGGCGTTGTGATAATATCTTCCCCTGCTTCAGGCGATACGATGAGAAAGTGACTGCGAAGCGCTTTGTAAAGTGACAGCTCTATCTTCTTCGGGTCAACAATAACGAACTTCACATCACGTGGGCTCTTTGCATATAGAAGCGATGTGATGATACCATTAACACCAACTGACTTACCGGAACCCGTCGCACCTGCGATCAGCAAATGCGGCATCTTCGAAAGATCATCTACATAGACATCACCTGATATCGTCTTGCCAAGCGCAACAGGCAAGTTCATCTTAGAATTTGTAAAGACGGGGTTCTGCATCAATGATCGCATCGTCACCATCTTCGGATGATCGTTCGGTATCTCGATACCGATCGTGCCGCGACCAGGCATCGGCGCAATGATACGAATGCCTCTGGCTTTCATTGCAAGAGCAATATCATCGGTCAGGTTACCGACAGCGGAAACCTTCACACCTTCGGCAGGAGTAAATTCATACAGTGTCACGACAGGACCGGGAGTAACGGTGATGTTCTCGATCTCTACACCGAATGTTGCAAGCTTATCCCGAAGCAAACGACCCTTCGCCGTAAGCTCTTCATTATCAGCTTCAACTTCATCTTCTGGTTTCGGCGGAGTAAGTATCTCAAGAGATGGGCCATGGTAGTTCTTGAGAACTTCGTTATAAGGGTTCTCCGGCAAGAATGACCGTTCGTCAGGGAAAAGCGTCGGCGATGAAATGTCACGATCTTTGCGAATCTCTTTTGCTATTTCCTTGCTTGCTACCTGATGCTCGACTACTATATCTCTAAAATCTTCGTCAGCAGAGTGCGGAAGAATTTCGTTGCTTAACACCTTCTCATCACCGATAGTAACGATAGGAATTTCTTCGGCTTCTACTATTGCAGGAGTTATCTTATTCTCTACCGGAATAACGGGAGCTGCTTCTCTTTCCTCGACAACCGGCTGAATTTCTAATGGCTTCGGTGTTATTCTTTCTTCTTCAAGATCGGTCGGAAGAATGCGGACTGAACGCGGTGCAGATGGGATGCCCGTTGCACCAGCAGAAAGTTTTGCAAGACGTGCTGCATTGCCGTTGCCGAGCATTTCACCTTCTGTCTTCGAGATACGATTGAGTACCGTTCTACTATCAACTGTCTTTGGTGCAGGACGTACTTTTAAGAACGGAGTCTTCTCATCCGCTTTCGGACCAGATGTGTCGCGGCGAATCGAGATGATATCTCGTGCAGGGTTCACTTCATCTGCCGGCGAATATGATACGATCTCTTCTTCTATTTCCGGCTCCGGTGTTCTTGCAACGACTACTTCAGGTATAGCAGATGCAATAGCCGCTGCCACTACTGCCTGCTCTGTCTTCTTGCCAAAAATATTTCTCTTTTCTTTCGTTGGCAGTTCTTCTTCAAACGGCTCTTCAATTTCTTCTACAACTTCTTGCTCTGCTTTGAGGGCTCTTTTTGCTTCGCGTTTATCCCAGAACTCTGCAAGTTTCATGCGAAGGATACTAAGCATCTTCTCCCACATCTCTTTGCCACGCATAAAGGTTCGCTCGACATCAAGATCAACAGAGAAGACAAGCATTACGATAAAACTTGTTGCGAAAATGATAAGCGAGCCGATGGAGCCGATGAGCCGTGTGAATGACTGTCCCATGAACTGACCAACTGCTCCTGCCCATTCTCTCGGTATTTCCGGGAAAGCATTGATAAGCTGCATCGTGCCTATCGTTGCCGAGAAGAGAACTGCGGAGACGAGAATGAACGACGTTGCTATCGTAAGCTTACGACGCTGACGAGTTGTGAATTTAAAAAATGCTAAT
>DATDEW010000368.1:0-6438 GCA_036522935.1 Kapaibacterium sp. (SeqCode) | reverse complement strand
GACAGCATATTCTTTCGTCTCTTCGAACTTGTAGCCAAAGATCTCGATGGTAATAAGTCCGACAATACTCGCAACGGCGTAGCAATAGTCTTTTAGCTCATCGAACGTCTGATAACGGTTCTTTATGAGATCCATCTCAACGCCGTCAATCAGTGTTAGGAAATACTGTTTTGGGATCTTAAAGCGAGAGATAACAAAATGCAGGCTGACAAGTATCGGATGTTTTGATGTGCCGTCATAACATTTCTCGACTTCATTACGCCACCATTTGAGCTTGATACGCTTCTTCTCGACGGCTTGATCTTGACGAAGGTCGATGCCGGGAATATCCAGCGCTACATCTTCATCAACAAGATCATCGGTATAGCGGCAGAACTCATAGACCGATTGGATGGCAAGACGTTCGTTCTTTGGCAAGAGGGAAAATGAGTAGAAGAAATTACTCTTCTGAGCACCAGGCACAAGCGGAGGCGTATTCTCCTGGAGGAGAAGCTCTGCATTGCGTGAAGTGTTCTTACTCATTGTTCTTATACTGCTTTCGTTGCTAAACTCTTTAGTAGGATATAGACGTGTTCGGATTTTGAAAGTTTCGGTCTCTGTGATAAGACGTCGCCGTTCTGCTGGCGTATCTTTCCTATCATTCTGCGTGCTCCGAAGACGACTGCCCGTAATTCAAACCGCAACCGACCACTGACTAATTCCGCAAGGTATGCCCCTCGGTCTATCATTTCTTCAGTTTTAACGGTTTGATAAAGTATCAGGTGATCCACTTTTTCACCGCCTTTAGCTATCTCTTTCTGTGTTACTCCGAACTTGTCGCAGTCTTCTGTGGGGAGGTAATATCGGCTATTACGTACATCTTCTGCGAGGTCCTGTACGAAGTTCAACAACTGTAAGCCCGAACATATTTCATCAGAAAGCGAAATGAGCTCTTTATTTTTATACCCGAAAAGCCCGAGGACAAGCTCGCCGACAGGGTCGGCAGAGCGGGCAGTGTACCACCGAAGGTCAGAGTAGGCAGCAAATTGAACTTCCCCCTTCGCATCGAACTCGAATGCATCAAGAAGTCGCGAGAACGTCTCCTTTTCAAAACCGTACTTATGTATCGTTTCAGCTAAAGCAATGAATACAGGGTGGGTCGAAGGTTTGTTTATATAGATGTCTTCGAGATAGCTTCGCCAAATGGCGAGCTTTTCGAGGCGCTCGGCGGAAGTCCCCGAGGAGGGCAGGTCGGCATAATCGTCTGCAGTTCGCATAAAAGCATAGAGGGCATAAAAGTACTTTCGCTCTCTTTTTGGGACGAGGATCGACCCGACAGGGAAATTTTCATAATGGGCTTTTGCAATGCTTTCGCAATGCACAAATGCTTCCCTGGCGCTCATCTTCAGGTGGCTCATAGAGTTAGAGAACAGAGGTTTTTGAAGTTATGTGCTCAAATGTATCGAATTCGGACGAATTGGGTCTGTTTTTTGTCTCAAAATTTCTATTTGAGGTGGATTTTTTGCGTATTTTTGTTGCCGTTGCTTCATATACATAACGTATTTTATTCATATAATTAGAACTACGATGTTACGTAAACTTGCATATTTATTATCGTTACTCATGGTCGTCGCTTTAGTAAGCTGCGGCGGCAAAAAAGACGAAGAAGCTGAAGATGAAGATGGGGAAGGAGAAACAACTGCTACAACGGCACAGCCGGTTGATATGGCTAACGGTGCAACCGTAAGCGGTACGATCTCGCTCGACGGTTCTGCTCCTGAAGCAAAGCAGATCAAGATGGATGCAGACCCTGTCTGTAAGTCAGCACATTCAACACCACAAATGGATGATTTCTGGAAGGTTAGTGCTGAAGGCGGCGTAGCGAATGCATTCGTCTATGTAAAAGACGGTCTTGGCGGAAAAGAATATGCTCCGCTCGTCAATGAAGTAACTCTCGACCAAAAAGGTTGTATGTACTACCCACGCGTAGCAGGTGTTACTGTTGGTGCATCTGTCAAGATACACAACAGCGATCAAACACTTCATAACATCCACTCTTTTGCAGAAAAGAACGGACAGTTCAACGAAGGTCAGCCTGCAGGCGCTCCTGAAAGCATAAAAAAGGAAGAATTTTCGAAGCCGGAGATCATGATCCCGATCAAGTGTGACGTCCACGGTTGGATGAAGACATATGTAGGTGTCCTTAATCATCCGTTCTTCGCTGTGACGGGCCCAGACGGTAAGTTCGAGATCAAGGGTTTACCTGCAGGTGAGTATACACTCGCTGTATGGCATGAGTCATCAAAGGGTACACCGGCTGGTGTAACATCAGAGATGAAGGTCACTGTCGCTGCTAAAGAGGCAAAGACGGCTGATATGAAAGTCAAGCCTGAGTAAATTTTCTCTCTCGAGTATCCCCGCCTTCACAAGCGGGGATACTCTCTTTTATTCTGTGTTGTGTTCACATTGCTTCTCGTGGTTGTGATGAAGCAATAGTCAAGTAGAAGTGTAAGTATTGCGGCTATGAAATCAAAACTTTACGTTGTTCTCGGTACGATCGTCACGCTTGCAGTGTTGATCGTCCCGTATTTCATTATTCAACTTCCGTCTGTCTCAAAGACGAATACCTATAGTCATTGGTGGCTGCCTGATGGTACCTCAACCTACGCGCCAAAGATCGACGGCATGTTCGATTTTATCATGTGGCTTACACTCATCGTCTTTGTCCTTGTCGAGTTCGCATTTGTATGGTTCTTGATCAAGTATGCATATGCACCCGGAAGAAAGGCAAAGTACTATCACGGTAACAATAAAGTTGAGATCATCTGGACTGCCGTACCGGCTCTTATCCTTGCTTTCCTTGCCGTCTTTAGCAACTCACTCTGGTCAGAGATCCGCTATCCGGAGCAATTCCCGAAGAACGCGGACCAGATACGCATTAAGCCGCGCCAGTTCCAGTGGGACATTACGTACCCGGGGGCTGATAAAAAGTTTGACACTGAAGATGATATTAATACCATCAATCAGTTATTCCTTGTAAATAATGAGCCTGTACAAATATCACTTCATGCACAGGATGTTATTCATAGCTTCTTTCTTCCGGAGTTTCGCGTCAAGCAAGATGCTGTTCCGGGCATGACATCTTCAATTTGGTTACAGCCGACAAAGGCCGGCAATTATGAGATAGCGTGTGCGGAGCTATGCGGAGCACAGCACTATCGTATGAAAGGGTATCTGACAGTTGGAACCCGTGACTCTCTCAATAGCTGGCTCGCAGGCCAATAACATTTTTTTTGACAAAGGAGAACAAGTAAACGATGTCAACAGTAATTTTACCGGCAAAGATCAAACATGCCGATGCACATGGACATGACGCACATGGGCATCATGAGTTAAATTTTGTCCGCAAGTATCTTTTCTCGACCGATCACAAGATGATAGGAATTCAGTTCATGTTCATGAGCTCATTCTTCCTTCTTGTCGGCGGTGCCCTTGCTCTTGTAGTCCGTTTGCAGCTTGGCTTCCCTGATCATCAAGGTGCGTTCTATACATTCTTTGGCGGAGTCTTCGAGTTCATCTTCGGTTCGAAAGCAGTACCAAAAGGTATCATCACTGATAACTTTTATAATACTGCATTCACGATGCATGCAACGTACATGATCTTCTTTGCAGTGATGCCATTTTTGATGGGGACGTTCGCTAACTTCCTTATCCCGCTCCAGATCGGTGCAGGTGATATGGCATTTCCGAAGATCAACATGGCTTCGTTCTGGGTTGCATTCTTGGCAGGCTGCACAATGACAGCAAGTTTTCTTGTCAAGGGCGGTGCTGCTGCAGGCGGCTGGACAGGGTACCCAACACTTTCTGCTGTTCCCGGATTTACCGGCGTAGAATGGGGGACAAACCTCTGGCTGATTGCGCTTTTCTTATCGGGTATGTCCTCACTGCTTGGTGCGATAAACTATATCACGACCATTATTAATATGCGTGCTCCCGGAATGTCATGGTTCCGTTTACCGCTTGTGATATGGGCTATCTTCGTCACGGCAGTTCTTTTACTCTTAGCTGTTCCTGTTCTTGGTGCCGCGCTCATGCTACTTCTATTTGATCGCACACTTCATACCAGCTTCTTTATCCCAACCGGTCTGCTTGTCGGTGGTGCACCGCTTGCAGGTCATGCCGGAGGTGGGCAAGTACTCTTGTGGCAGCATCTGTTCTGGTTCTTCGGACATCCGGAAGTGTATATCATGATCTTACCTGCGATGGGTATTGCATCAGATATCCTTTCTGTGACAAGCCGTAAACCTATCTTCGGATATAAAGCGATGGTGCTTGCTATTATAGGTATTGCATTCCTCGGCTTCATTGTATGGGGTCATCACATGTTCCAATCGGGTATGAATCCGATACTCGGTACAACGTTCATGATCTCAACGATGATGATCGCAGTGCCATCGGCTATCAAAACATTCAACTGGCTTGGTACGATCTGGGGTGGTAACTTCAAGTTCACCACGCCATTCCTCTTTGCCGTAGCATTCGTAACGATGTTCGTTATCGGCGGTCTCTCAGGTATTTTCATGGCTAATTCACCTGTTGATATCTTCATCCACGATACATACTTCATCGTTGGGCACATTCACTACGTGCTCTTTGGCGGTTCTATCTTTGCGATCTTCGGTGGTGTCTATTTCTGGTTTCCAAAGATGTTCGGTCGTATGATGAACGAGAAGCTCGGTAAGATCCATTTCTGGATGTCGTTTTTGGCATTCAATGGTGTTTTCTTTCCGATGCATATTTTGGGTATCGGTGGTATGATGCGTCGTATCTATGACTATACACAGTATGTCCACCTTGCCCGCTTCAAAGAACTCAATGCATTCATGACGGTGTGTGCATTCATACTCGGACTTTCAACACTCATCTTCCTCTTTAACATGATTTGGAGTATCTTTAGAGGAAAGAAGGCAGACATTAATCCGTGGCATGCTAATACACTTGAGTGGACTGTTGCAAATCCGATCCCACACGGTAACTTTGCAGAGACGCCACGTGTATTCCGCGGTCCGTATGAGTACAGCGCACCAGATTGCCCGAACGGACAGGATTACTATCCGCAAAATGTACCGCCTCCGGGATTTGCAGAAGCTTCGACCAACGGAAAACATTAACATAGTTTTTTTACAAACTACGAGTTTGCTTCGGTAACCTATGAGGTTCTAAATGAAAAGTATTTCAACAAACGGTGAGGTCAGCAAAAGTGTCTGGCTTCACCGTTTTGCTTTTTTTACTACGTGCCTTACGTTTCCGCTCATCTTCGTTGGCGGACTTGTTAAAAGCCATGAAGCAGGGTTATCAGTGCCTGATTGGCCGACATCCTACGGCTACAACATGTTCACCTTTCCTCTGCATTGGATGGTCGGCGGTATCTTTTATGAACATGGTCACAGATTGTATGCTTCGGCAGTTGGTTTTTGTATCCTTGTTCTTGCACTCTGGATGTGGCGAAGCGAACCACGCAAATGGGTAAAGAAGCTTGGTTGGTACAGTTTGCTTGCAGTGTGTGTGCAAGGTGCATTAGGCGGACTGACGGTGTATTTACTTCTGCCTACATGGAATTCAACCGCCCACGCAGCTCTTGCACAGGCTACATTCTGTCTTACGGTTGCTATGTCAATGGTAACTCGCAAAGATTGGGATGATGACGTTGTAAAAGTTAGCGACCAGAGAACTGAAAAACTTCGCAGAGCAACATTCATCACTGTTGCTGCTATCTTCATTCAACTTCTTCTCGGTGCTGTAATGCGCCACGAAGAAGCAGGGCTAGCCATCGCAACCTTCCCTCTTGCCGATGGCAAACTCATTCCTGATTTTACATCAGTTGGTGTTGCGTTGAACTTCGCTCATCGGCTATGGGCTATGGTTGTCGGAGTACTTATCTGGCGAACGGGATTACTTGCACTCAAGGATGTAAAACGCTTTCCGTCATATCGCCGCCCCGCTATTGCTGGTATGGTACTCGTTATTTTTCAGATAACACTTGGTGCAGTTACCATCTGGTCGGCAAAAGATCCCAACTGGACTTCATTGCACGTTGTTGGTGGCGCCGCTGTTCTTGCATCGCAGTTCATGTTGGCTGTCCGTGTCAGGCATTTTACTAGTCCCTTTGCAGGGCGGAGTGCAGCACAACCAAAGGTAGAAATTTCAAACGCATTGTGGAAGTAGCAGAGAACATACCGACACCCGCACAAGCAGACGTGAAGTCAATGCTTCGGGATTTCTATGATCTCTCGAAGCCGGGTATTGGCTTCTATGCGCTTATCACGACCTTCGCAGCATTTTATATGGCATCGCCGGGCGCGATGAACATCCCGCTTCTTATACACGTCATTATTGCAACTGCATTCGTGACAGCCGGTGGTGGCGCGCTTAATCAGGTCATCGAGATCAATGCTGATA
>DATDEW010000367.1:0-5510 GCA_036522935.1 Kapaibacterium sp. (SeqCode) | reverse complement strand
CACCCCCCGAAACCCGACCCCCAGAGTGCCAAATCGAAATAATTAGAATGTTGAATTTTATAGCACTTACAGAGGAAGTGACAGAATTTTGAAAATTGGGTTTGGCCTACAGGTAGGCCTGCTCTTTTGAGAGGTAATTCTTCACGTAGTCGGTAACGGAATCCTCAAGCTCCATGAACGGAGTGGTGTAGCCGGCATTCTGGAGCTTCTGCATATCAGCTTGAGTGAAATACTGATACTGTGAGGCGATATCACTTGGCATATCAATGTACTCGATGTTCATCTCTTTGCCAACTGAAGAGAAGAGAGCCGCGGCGAGATCATTCCAGCTTCTGGCTTTTCCTGAGCCGAGGTTATAGATGCCGCGAAGTGATGGATTCTCATACGCCCACATGAGGACATCAACGCAATCTTTAACGTAGATAAAATCACGGAGGAATTCGCCGTCTTTATAATGAGGGTTCGCCGACTTAAAAAGCTTTAACGACCCCGTATCCTTCACTTGATGATACGCTTTATAGACAAGACTTGCCATTGCCCCTTTATGATACTCATTCGGACCAAAGACATTAAAGAACTTAAAGCCACTTGCAAGCGCATCATATCCGTTCTGTAAGAGCCAAAGATCGAAGACGTGTTTCGAGTAGCCATAGGCATTCATCGGACGGAAACGAGGTGTGAATTCATTCTCATCAGAGAAACCAAGCTTGCCGTCGCCGTAGGTCGAGGCAGAGGAAGCATAGATGAACGGTTTATTATGCTCAAAACACCATACAGCAAGCATCTTGCTATAGAGGTAGTTGTTGCGCATGAGATAGTCTACGTCACGTTCGGTGGTCGAGGTACAAGCGCCGAGATGGATGACAGCATCAACGTCGCTGCCTTCAAGTGTTTCGGTCAGATATTCGGGAAGAGCATCTTTGTGGCAGTAGTCCTGGAATTTCTTGCCGACAAGGTTACGCCACTTTTCGGTGGAGTCAAGCGAATCAACTATAAGAATGTCTTCAACGCCTGCAAGGTTGAGACGCTCGAGCATAACGCTTCCGATAAATCCTGCTCCGCCGGTAAGTATTACCATCGTTACATAAGTTTATCCAAGGAAATCACTTTCGACGAGGGTCTCGTTCCTTCCCGGTCCGAGCGAGATAAGTCCGAGCGGAATACCAATGCTCTTCTCTATTGCAGCAAGGTAGGTCTTGACCGCTTTTGGCAGGTCTTTACGGCTGGTGATCCCGTCAAGTGCATCCGCTGACCATCCTTCATACGTTTCATAAATAGGACGGATGCCGGCAAGCAATTTTAGATCGTTGGTGAAATTTTCGATGCGTTTACCATCGGAAATTCTCTCATAACTTGTACAAAGCTTTATCTCCGGCTGACCCGAGAGAACATCAAGCTTCGTCAGGGCAAGAGAGGTCACGCCGTTTATCATCGAAGTATAACGAACGGCAACAGCATCAAGCCAGCCGCAGCGACGCGGACGACCTGTCGTTGCACCGAACTCGCGACCAACTCTACGAAGTTCTTCGCCGGTTGCGTCAAGCAGCTCCGTTGGGAAAGGTCCGTTACCGACTCGTGTCGCATACGCCTTGACCACTGCAACAACTTTGTTAATCGCTGTCGGCGGAATACCAGAACCTGTACAAGCACCGCCTGCAGTCGGGTTACTGGAAGTAACGAATGGATACGTACCAAAATCAATGTCAAGCAATGCTGCCTGTGCACCTTCCAAGAGGATGTTCTTCCCTTCACGAAGGGCATTATTCAAAAGGAGAGCCGTATCGGTGATATACGGATCCATCTCCATATCAAAGACCTCATACTCGCTGATTATCTGTTCAACGTCGCAGAGATCTGTCGAGTCATAGAATTTGGTAAGCAGTTCGTTCTTCTCTGCAATATTAATACGTAGTTTTTCGCCGAGCAATGCTCTATCAAGCAGGTCAACTATGCGAATACCCTTACGAGAGAACTTATCTTCGTATGCAGGACCGATGCCACGGCCTGTTGTACCGACTGCAACACCATTTACACTTTTCTTGAGGCGTTCTTCACTTGCTCTATCTATCTGCTTATGATAAGGCATGATAAGATGGGCATTATGTGAGATGAACAGACGTCCTTTTATAGAAACACCTGCCGCTTCGAGCATAGCGATCTCTTCGCGAAGGGCAACAGGGTCTATAACGACACCATTACCGATAACGCAAATGCAATCGTTGTGAAAGATACCGCTTGGGATAAGGTGAAGAACGAACTCACGTCCGTCAGGAAGTTTGATCGTATGTCCGGCATTAGCACCGCCTTGGTAACGGGCTACGATATGTGCTTCTTCGGCGAGAAGGTCAACGACCTTCCCTTTTCCTTCATCACCCCATTGAGAGCCGAGCACGACTGTTACAGGCATATTCCTGTATGATTAGATTGTGAAAAAGAGTGGATTTACGAACGAACGCCGAGAATCTCCGAGAGCTTCGTAATCTCAAGAAGCTGACGAAGTTGAGCATTCGGATTATCAAGCGTCATTGTTGCTCCCTTTGCAAGAGCAGCTTCACGAGCGCCGAGAAGCATTCCAAGCCCCGAACTGTCAACGAACCCGACTTCCTGCATATTCATCACAACTGCCTCTATGCCTGAAGCATGAGCGATCTCGCTCTTAAGCATCTTTGCGAACTGCAATGCCTCTGCTCCGCCTGTCAGGTCGCCGTCAAGGCGAACATTGAGCGTAGCACCTTCTTGTGTGATAGTCGAGTTCATTAATATTCAGATTATGCAGATACTGCTGTCTTCACTTTTTCGCCGCGAGCAACAAGCAATGCATCCTTGCCGTCCTTAGCTGCCTTACGCATGATCCAGTCATAGCTGATAGCAGAAGCAACGAACACTGATGAGTAGATACCTGTCAAAACACCAATGAGCATTGTGAATGCAAATCCACGAAGTACTTCTCCGCCCCAAATAAAGAGCACTAATAACGTCAAGAGCACAAGCCCCGATGTAATAATAGTACGCGGTAGGGTTTCATTGATAGCGCGGTTCATGATCGTTTTGAGATCACTGCCCTTGTACTTCTTCGTATCTTCACGAATTCTATCAAAGATAATAACCGTATCGTTGACCGAGAATCCTACGATGGTAAGAAATGCCGCCAACAGCGTTGAGTTCATTTCAAGATTGAGCCACGGTGCGATTCCGTTAAAGATAACCGCGAACGCAAATGCAACAAGCACGTCATGGATAAGAGCGATAATAGCACCGATACCGTAGACGAACTTAAAGCGAAACGCAAGGTAGATCAAGATCGCGATACAAGTGAACAGAACTGCCAACAATGCTTTTTGTTGAAGCTCTGCACCGATCTTCGGTCCGATATGCTGCTCTTGCAATAGCTCTGCCTTATTACCGGGGACACCGGTTGCAATAGCATCAACAATAGCTTGAGTTGTTTTTGTACCGCCTGTTGCACTACCTTCTGCACCTTCCGGTACTCGGATGAGAACACCGGATTCATCCGCACCATAGAACTTTACTTCAGCACCGCGAAATCCTGCTTTCTCAAGTGAAGAACGAACATCCTCGATAGGGACGATCTTCTCGAACTTAAGCTGTGCTTCAGTACCGCCTGCAAAGTCGATGCCATACTCTACACCTCGTACGAGTGCGAAAATGATACCGGCAACTGTAACGATAGTGGAAACCATGTACCACATGCGTCTCTTACCGATAAAATCTATATTTGTTGACTTAAATAAATGCATTGTATTCTTCTAAACTTTTGTGATGATATTATCCAAATTTTACAGCGTTCGGAGCACGTTCGATAAGTATATCAAAGATAACTCGTGTAATAACGATAGCTGTAAAGAGCGATGCTGCGATACCGATCATAAGCGTAACTGCAAATCCCTGGATCGTCCCTGTTCCGAATGAATACAGAATAAGACCGGAGAAGAACGTTGTTACGTGACCGTCAAGAATAGGAGCAAACGCTCGTTTATATCCGTCATCAAGTGCAAGCTTCAAGGACTTCCCTGAAGCAAGTTCCTCTCGGATACGCTCATAGATCAGCACGTTCGCATCAACAGCTATACCAACCGTAAGTACAAGACCGGCCATACCAGGCAATGTCAGTGTCGCACCAAAGGTAGCAAGGATTGCCATTGTGAAAAGCAGGTTAATGATAACTGCTATATCAGCAGCAACACCACCCATTACGTAATAGAGTGCCATGAAGATAATAACAGCAAGAAATCCAAAGAAGATAGATGCCGTACCCTTCGAGATGGAGTCGCTACCAAGTGATGGTCCGACGACCTGCTCTTGGATGATCTTTACAGGTGCAGGAAGAGCACCGGCTTTGAGAACGATCTTCAAAAGATTTGCCTCTGACATGTCTTTCGAACCTGTGATCTCTGAGTTACCACCTTCGATCTTGTTCTGAACATTTGGTGCAGTATAGACAACGTTATCAAGAACGACAGCGATCTGCTTGCCGACATTCGCCCCTGTGACTCTTGCCCACATGCGAGCACCTTCTTCATCCATCTGCATCGTCACTTTTGGCTGACCATCACGATTTTCAGCGGTTGCGTCAGTGATGTATTTACCGGTTAACTCAGGTGTACCATTTAAGAAGAACACTTCATAGATGTTGCTGCCTTTATCGTCTTTCATCGGACGACTGAAAACGATACTTACTTCTCCTTCATAGATGGGCTTTACATCAGCACGGGCAAGTAGGTCAATAATAGCTTTTCTATCAACTTCTGTCGTAAGTATTCTACCATCCTGTTGAACACCTTTACTTAAGATAGCAGTGAATGGGTTTTCCTTCTCAAACTTTGCACGCTTCTGGTCATCAGTAAGCCCGACATACGCTAGGCTATCAGCAAGTTTCGCAGAATCTTCTGATGAAAGCGCGGCATTTGCCATTGTAGAATCCGAAACAACCTTTGAGCTGTCAGCCATAGGGGTAACAGCAGCAACAGCTTTCACAGTAGTATCAATAGCTGTAGTTGTGTCAACTGCCTTGACAGGTGAAGCAGCAGCTGTGCCAAGCAAATGCTTGTCAATGCTCTTAAGAATTTTTTGGACTACTTTCGCATCTTTCATCAGACGGAATTCAAGCTGCGCTGTTCCTTCTAAGAGCTGACGTACTTGCGCTGCATCTGCAACGCCCGGTACTTCAATAATGATACGACGTGTGCCGAACTTCTGGATCGTCGGCTCGGTAAGCCCGAACTGATCGATACGATTACGGATGATCTCGATAGCGCGATCAACGGCTTCATCAGTACCTGCCTTTAAGAATGCAAGTATGTCTGCTTCTTCGATGACGCGACTATCAGGAAGAATAAAATAATTCAAGAGATTCTTACCTGCCGGAGCTGCAATCGCGCGAAAGTTTTTCGCAAATAGATCTACGACTGATTCGTCGGAGGTTTTCTCTTCTTCTTTAGTAGCAGCTAAGACCTTATTAAAGATATCGTCTTTCCCTGTTGCCTGATCTT
>DATDEW010000366.1:0-8923 GCA_036522935.1 Kapaibacterium sp. (SeqCode) | reverse complement strand
TACCATAGGGTCAAGTAAGATCACAGTCACTCGTCCATTCGCAGGCGAAATTATCACAGGCGGTACACAAAACTACGTTATTACTTGGACTGGTATCGGGCTTGCAACACAAAAGACGGTTGAGTACTCACTCGATGGTGGTCTGACATGGAAGACCATTGGCACAACCAATACGGATGTCTCATCATACTTCTGGCACGTACCTGATACACTATCGACTCAAGCTGTTATTAGAGTCACAGATCAGAATGGCATTACGGGTAAAAGCGGTATATTTACTATTAGGAAAAGCATACCAGTGCCGGGCAATATTGCAATAGTTCGTCCTGCATTTGGTGAATCTATTGTTGCAGGTACGCAGAACTACGTGATCATGTGGACAGGTGTTAGAATCACTGCAATAAAGACGATCTCCTTATCGCTCGATGAAGGTCTGACATGGAGCACCATCGGTACTACTTCATCTGATGGTTTTACATACTCTTGGAATGTTCCGGATACAGCATCTTCAGATGCAATGATACGCATTGTTGATGAAAATGGTATTACAGGATATAGCGGAGTCTTCAACATTACTCGCAGTATCCCGAATCCAGGCAGCATAGTCATTACTCATCCGGTACTTGATGAAGTTCTTGACGGAGGTACACAAAACTTCCTGATAACCTTTACGTCAACAAATACTACACCCATTAAGAAATTTGAATATTCTCTTGATGGCGGCTTGAACTGGAGTTTGATCGGATTTATGAATTCTGATGCTCAAGAGTTCATCTGGGATGTCGTGCCGAACGTAGCAACGACAAATGCACTTGTTCGTATCACGGATGCGAATGGTGTTGTTGGTACGAGTGATCTCTTCACTATTACTATCAGACCAGATATTGGTACAATCAACTCACTCACATTAAGTGGCTTGAACAGTAAGAATAATATAGGCAATAATAAGCCGCTGGGAATAAGCTGGACATATACGCCAGATATCGGTACATCGGTCGTGGTTGAATACACACTTGATTTTATGGTAACCTGGCACCACATCGCGACGGTTCCGGTATCTGAACTATCAAGCACAACATGGACAACACCGTCGACTGGCTTCTATAATCCGGTATTCATCCGCGTGACAAGTTCGCTTGGTATGACGAGAACATCAATAGCGTTCTCGATCGGTTCAAAAGCTTCAGTATCGTATGAAGCTTCTAAAGATGGGTATTCGGTTTCAAACTATCCGAATCCTGCAGCAGACATGACAATGATCAATGTAACGCTCCCTATTACAAGTGATGTCAGTTTGACTGTCATTGATGCTCTTGGAAGAAGCGTTGCTTCAATAGCGTCACAACGTTACGATGCTGGTAATTACAGCATTCCGCTGAATACTTCGGCGCTTGGTTCAGGAATGTATTCTTACATACTTCGTGCCGGGTCAACAACGCTTGTTGGTAAGATGAATATAGCAAAGTAAAGACACAACACGTGTCCTCCTAGTACTGGCGACTCCTAAGAAAGCTTAGGAGTCGTCAAGTTACCAGCAACAGATAATTTACTGTTGATACTATGGAATGATAGCTCATAGTATCAAACAAAATGAAGGCTATCACATAAAAACTATATAATAATTATGAATACAATTAAAACTCTTGCAACGGTAGCCATACTGCTACTTTTTGGCTCATTAATACTCAACGGCTGCGCTTCATCCGATGCACCTCCTGATACGACAACGGTAACAATAACCGCTGAAACCGAAGGATCAATGGCAACAGGAGCATTCCGAAAGAACACTAATACACCTACCGCCGGCATTGTTTGTGATTCTATCGAGATCACACGCACACGCTTCTTGCTAAGCAGAGTGAAGCTTCATGTTGAAGGAAATGATACTCTCAAAGACGGTGACATTAAAGTTGGACCGTTCGTTCTGGAATTTACTCCGGGATTGTCGCGAACATTTTCAACTATTACAATTCCTTCCGGTACATACGAGAAGATCAAATTTGAAATTCATAAATTTCCTTCTTCTATCGACCAAATATACTTGAATGACCCAATTTTCACGGATTTTGTGACAGGTCAACGTTCGACGGTAATTATCGAAGGCAGAGTATGGTCAGCTGGCAGCTCGATCCCTTCCAACTTTGTCTATAAGAGTCAGATCACAGCGAACGTAGAAGCAAAATTCCCTGGTACGATCACATTCGATGCAGGTTCAACTCCGACCATTGCAATGATCTTCAGTCCGATGCTTGCCTTCAAAGCATCAAACGTACTTGATCCGCGCGACCCTGACAACGCTAACGATATTGATAAGTATCTCAAGACAGCAATCAAGGCGCTCAAGAAATAATTCGCGATACTGTGCCTTACTTGATCAACAAAAAATCATTATGGATGACTTGACTACTACTAACGATTCAGAATTCAGAATTCAGCAAGCGTCAGCGTTTGACAATGGCTCTGAAAGCTTTGATCAAGTAAGAACAGAGGACTGGCAGCGACTAATGCCACAGTACCGTTACCGACTCGATATGCGAGAAGAAAAGTCAGAAGATATTTTCTTCGGTGGCCAAATGTGCGAATAGTTGTGCTCTTGTGTCCTGACTCAGCAAACGACATTGAACACATAATACTATGTGTTCCAAACAAAAAAAAATATGGAAAATACAACACCGGTCCCTAACAATATGCCTAATGAAAAGGCACCTGTACAAAACACTGACGTAAACACTCATGTGGATAAGAATACACCTCCAACACAGGGAGTTGGTGGTGACAGGAAAGATGAAAAGTCAAATATCGATGTGGTTAAAGAGAACAAGGATGTAACGGCGGCTGATACTGTCGCTGTATAACCTACGTGTGGATAATGTATCAATGCTATATAGCCGGAATGATTATTCACATATGAACATTAATTTACTACATCGTAGATTTTACCGCAATGATTGGAGACGGTCTGATTGGGGAATTTGATCGTCACCTGTTGTCCGTCTTGGATTTATCACAGACGGACAACGTGCGGTATTCTACATCGATCTGTAGTTGTCAGTGTATGTGTATCAAGTAAGTAATAATGAAACGTTCGATACTCAAGAAAATCCTCTACTCCCTTGGTGCGTTAGTTGTCATAGTCTCACTTGCTGTATGGATATTTCTTTCTTTCTTTTTCCAAGATACATTAAATTCCGTTATCATACCCAAAATAGAGCAAGCGGCATTTAATGCAACTGAGGGTAGGTACCAACTAAAGCTTGACCATATCTCATACGAGGATGGCGCACTCCTGTGTAAAGAGTTTACCCTTTTCAGGGTTGCATATGATACTAGTGAACATGGGACAGTATTAGAACGAGTCACGATCGACAGTGTCCGATTTGAAGGACTAAGTTGGTGGGACGTACTCTGGGGCAACGATCTCAACTTAGCCAGCTTGAAGTTGAACGCTCCGAAACTTTACTTGAACAGTGTTGACTCTGTCATGGCGTTGAAAGGGTATCACTATGATACAACGAAAAGAGTCACTACGGCATATACTGATGTGCCTGTGATCTCATTTGATAGCATCGTGCTGACCGATGGCAGTATCTTCCTTCCCAAGCAATCAGGAAAAGGAATAAAGCCAAAATATGAGGGCATACAGATAACCTTACGAGGGTTTCTTATCGATACAAAAAGCACTGCCACGAAGCTCCCGCTTTTTTCAAAACATATTGACTTCGATATACCCGGGGGTAGTTATTCGGTTAATGATAGTATGTATACCGTTAGAGTGAAAGGAATTCATGGTCGGGTCTCTGATTCCATTGTACTGATCGACACTATTTCCTATTCACCGAACTATGATAAACAAACATTTGCAGATATGCACAAGTATGTGCAAAGCAGTCTCGACCTCAAGTGTACGGCTATTAGTATCCGGGGTATAGATTTTCCGCGGTTATTAAATGGGGATGGACTTCATATCAGAGCGCTCGAAGCTGCTATGTGGAGTGCAGATTACTATGGTGATCTGCGTAAACCTCGCGATCCTCGTCCGCCTGATGCCGTATTGCCTCATACGTTACTGAGCTCCATTAAAGCCCGTGTCATTATAGATTCCGTTATACTTAAGAAGGGAATGATCAGGCATGAGGAGCGAGTAAAGGGAAGTATCCGCCCGAGTTTGATCACGTTCACAAATGCGAATGTCCTAGCCCTTCCATTTTGTTCTGATTCGGCAAGCCCTCTCTTCAACAAACCGATGCATTTTAGCGTCAGTGCAATGTTTATGGGTAAAGGGAAACTAGTTGGCCAGATCACCTATCCGATCCATCAGGAATCATTTGATCTAAATATGTCAGCAACTGTGGGTGGATTTGACCTGCCAATACTAAACTCGTATCTTGTCTCAAATGAGCGAAAAGAAGTAACGAGTGGAAAGCTCATTGACGGTGAAGTGAGAATGGATGTCAGATCCGGGAAGGGGACTACCATGGTCAGACCACGTTATACAGACCTCAACATCAAAATACTAGCAGACGGAGTCAAGGAAGGTAGAGGTATTCTGGAAGGTCTCAAAACATTTATTGCAAATGCATTTATCCTCGAAACAGAGAATATTAACTCCAAAGACAAAAAAGCAGCATCATTTACCACTTCTCGTGCCATAGGAAAAAAAGAGGAGTTCTTTGAATACATTTGGCTCGGTATGCGCAAGACGATCCAGAAGGCGATAGGGTATTAGCCAAATGTGTGAATCATGTAACGAATGCACAGAGTTATGTAACAGATTCCACTCCATTAGTCCGTACATTTGCAATGATATACAATGATGCACTTATAGCATATTGGATCTATTATATGTCCGCAAAAGAATACTGATAAATAAGACCCAAAATGGATACTAATGAAATTGAGAAATCGAAAGGATTAATTATCGTGGAAATTATCGAGTACGTTCCTAATGCTGTCCTTAGTAAAACGATCATTAAGAAATCTACAGGTAATATTAGCATCATGTCATTTGATACCGGTGAGGGATTAACAGAAAAGACATCGCCGTTCGATACATTTGCACAGATCATTGACGGCAAAGCGGAGATAGTCATTAATGGCAAATCAAATTTACTTGAAGCCGGTCAGGGCATCATCCTCCCCGCCCACCAGCCAAACATTTTTAGAGCGAATGAACGCTTTAAAATGATATTGACGGTCATCAAAAGTGGCTATGAATAAGTATACAGAAACACTAAAAATTAATAACAACATTAAACATTATGAGTAATCTATTATATATTGTAGCAGTGGTCCTCGTCATTGCATGGCTGATCGGATTTGTAGGATATAGCTCAGGCGGTATCATCCATATTCTCCTTGTGATAGCAATAATTGCTGTCCTCTTCAGGATCATCAGTGGCAGAAGAGCACTCTAATACATATCAATAACGATCTATTATGAACAATTCAAAAAACCTGTTTCTTGGTATGATAGCAGGGATCGCTGTCGGTGCTGCTGTAGGGGTTCTTCTTGCTCCACATAAAGGCAAGGTAACTCGTCGCATCATACGCAGAAAAGGTGAAGATATCGTCGGTGACGTATCAGAAACGATCAACGAGTCTATCGGTGAATTTAGCGATACGATCACAAATAAGATCGATAAGTTCAGGGATGACATCACTTCACGACTCAGAAGTTGAATGTGTGAATGATGTAACTTATTTCAAAAGTTATGTAATGCTTTCGGTGTGCTGATTCCGTACCTTTGTAGAGCATTCAACGAGAAGAATACGCAGTCACTGAAGCGCCCCTAGTAAGAAAAATAGTGAAGCAAAACAGATAGTGCTTTTGAGTTTATTCTTACAATAGTCTAATCGGTTCAAACCGAAGAGTATCGAGCCTAACGCCCTCGCCCCTTCTTTTTCCACTGATCTTTTATTCGGCAAGTACGCAGTATGCGGGCTTACCAAACGCATAGATTCTATGCGAGGACATTCTTTTTTTTTCTATTAAAAATACAAAATGAAAAATCTAAACATATCACATACGCAGACGATGTTTGCTGATGCGAAAAAATCAAACTCTTATGCTATGCGTGCAGTGCAAAGCATCGCAATTATGCTGACAATGTTATTTGTCTTGGGTTCTGCCCAGGCACAGAGCCGTTTGGGACGTATCGCTTTCGGTATTGAAGCCGGCGGCAATAAGTACTACGGTAATTACACAGATAATCAGTTCGCCTTTCACGGCGCTGCTTTTATCCGTTGGAATATCCTTCCTGAGCTTTCTCTTCATGCTCAGTACAATGGCGGACAGCTAAAGTACAAAGCAAAGACGCTCGTTAGTATTGCGGATAATATATCTCTATTCCCAAATGTAAACGCTAGTCCTGGTATTGATGGCACGATCAATCATACCCGCGTTGGTGGATGGGATTTCATGCTCTCATACAATGTATTCCCTACGGAAACATTTGTACCGTTCTTTATCGGCGGATTGGAATTGTTGAACTTCGAGCCGAATGATGCTGATGATGAGAACCTTAGAGGCAATGCAAGCTCTGCATATAGCAAGAATGTCACAGGTGGTGTTCTTGGCGTAGGATTTGAAATGTACATTTCAGAAAAAGTCACGTTCAACGGTAAAGGCTTATTACATTTGTCGGGTACAGATTGGTTAGATGATTATTCAAATCCGGCTAACTACCGTCAGGATGCATTCATCACAATGGGTCTAGGATTCAGTTATTACATCTTCGCACCGGAAATTCAGCCTGCACCGGGTGACCAAACAACGAACGTAACGAACGTTACGAACAATACCTACAATACATATGAGACCACGTATGAGAATGTGATCTATCAGACAGATACCGTATTTCGTGAAAGACCAGCCGTCAATACGATCTATAGTTTTCCTGGTACACTATTCTTAGTTAACAGTGATGAGTTCAATACGAACGAGCCTGGTAACATCAACAATCTTTATCGCATCAAAGCGCTTGTTAACCAGTGCCCGGACCTCAAAGTTGAGATACAGGGACATGCAAGCAATGAAGGTACCGATCAACGCAATCAGGAGCTTTCAGAAATGCGCGCACGACGAATCAAGAATTGGCTTATTGAACAAGGCGTAAACCCGAACAAGGTAGCCGGAATTGTCGGTTACGGTTCGAGGAATAATGCAGTCACAGAGCCAACAAATGTTTCTGCTGCAAAGCTTGAAGCTGCCCGCGTCTTTAATAGACGTATCGCAGTCAGAGTTGTCGAGACCTGTAAGTAAGCAGTCAGTACGACGACCATGAAACATCTCATTGTTTTATCAGCTCTCATGTGTGCGATAGTTTTTACAACTATCGCACCAGCGAGGGCGCAAGGACCACTTGGAAGAGAACTAGGACTTGGTATTTCGATCGGCAATCCACTCGGCGCTACGCTCAAATATTGGAATAGTTCTAGTACGGCCCTCGTCGGATCAATTGGAGCAGATTATTTCGGCTCCCCACGCTTGAACCTTGATTATCATTTTCATTTTAACGCATTCAATTCGAGTGTTGTCAAAATGTATGCTGGTCCGGGGCTAGCGGTCGGCTTTGGTTCAGGAAGAAGCTACTTGTGGTACAAAAAAGGAAAAGACTACTACTTCATACGAGATGAAGGTGAAACAGGGTTTGGAGCCCGAGTACTTTTCGGACTAAATGTTATACCACGAAATTCGCCTATAGAGATGTATTTTGAACTTGGACCTCTTATCGGGATCGCCCCGGCATTTGGTGCATCGTTTGATGTAGCAGTAGGCATCAGATTCTATCCCTGATAACATATAATTCAGGGGGTCACATAGGCAAAGGATGGATCAATGATCCATCCTTTACTATTTAATATAACCACGTTCTTTCAAATTCTCTTTGCCGGTATACCCTTTAAAATAATCGATTATTCCGAGTACCATTGCCTTTGCTCCCGATTTATTCCCTGACTTTAGAAGTGTCAGGAAGTAGTAAAGCATATAGAGAGGGTAAAAAAGGTGGTGGCGGAGTTTGAGCCGTCCGTGGAAATGACGCTTTGCAAAGATGAAGGAGTTGCGAAACTGCATATACATATAGAACGGACGCTCTTTGCCAAGCGGGGCATTCGTGAAGTTATGATAGATGACTGACTTTGGCTCATACCAACACGTATATCCAAGTGCCTTCGCTCTCATGCACCAATCCGATTCTTCCCAGTAGATAAAATATTCTTTTGAGAGCATGCCAAGTTTGCGAATTACCTCTCCGTTCATCAGCATCAAACATCCTGAAGCATATGGCGTCTGCATCGGCATTTCGAACTGACCTTTGTCTTCTTCAAGAACGCCTATGTGATGATATCCCGTATGCCATTTCTGAAATGCTCCGGCATACCAAATGATATTCTCTCTATCACCAATAGAAGCAGGGTAGTAATATATCTTTCCGCTAACAGCAGCTATCTTTGCTTCGCTTTCAAGTCGTTCGACAAGCGGCTCAAGGAAAGAAGGTGTGATAAATGTATCATTGTTCAGGAGCAATACATGATCACAACCATGGTTCATCGCATATTCGATGCCGATGTTATTGCCTCCGGTGAAGCCGGTGTTCTCTTCGCTCCTGATATGAGTGACGGAAGGGAATTCAGCTTTTAATCTCTCTCCGGAATTATCAATAGAGCCGTTATCAACGACGATGATCTCTGCGTTCGGGTAGGTCATCGATTGAAGTGAACGCAGGCAGAGCGACGTATCGGTGTACGAGTTCAGGTTAACAAGGATAATGCCGACGCGAGGGCTTGCCATTAGCCGACCCTTTCGAGAATCTCAACAGCCATGTTGTACTTCTTGAATGGAGGCATCATATAGACACCATCAACAAGAGAACGTGCTTCCTTCATGAACTCAACGCAGATATCAATTCCTTCTTTGCTTTGC
>DATDEW010000365.1:0-2821 GCA_036522935.1 Kapaibacterium sp. (SeqCode) | reverse complement strand
TTTCATTTACTATTATCAGGTAGCAGTATCAACTTCGATAATACATTATTTGTCTACGATGGCAACGAGTTAAGACAGCGTAGTTATGCCAACTAAAAAAGCTACAAAACCCAAACCCCAGAACCGCGACTTCATCCGCGTGGGACGCTCTCGCATTGAGGGGACGGGCGTCTTTGCCAAGCGGAAGATACCCAAGGGGACGCGCATCATCGAGTATCTCGGTAAGCGTGTGCCTGTCTCGAAATATCTTGTCGAGCTTAAGGACGGTAAGCCCGTAAGTATGTACGCATTCCGCGTCACAGAAGGCACAGTTATCGACGGCGGACGCGGCGGAAACGATGCGCGCTTCGTCAACCATAGCTGCGAACCGAACTGCGAATCGTATGTGTTCGATGATAGGGCATATATCTATGCTATGCGCGATATCGTACGTGGTGAAGAACTGACATTCGATTACAAATTGCAATCGGCAGTTGAGCGTACGATAACGAAGGCAGATAAACAGATGTACGAATGTCTCTGCGGCGCACCCACTTGCCGCGGCACGATGATAGCGTTACCCAAGCGCACTCGAAAAAAGTAATTGTTTTATCAACTCATAAAGGAGAGACACATGAAAAAGAAAACTACCGAACGCCGTGTGAAGGCAGCAGTCGCAGCAACGCTTATGGCAATGCCGATGCTTTCATCACCCGGTGTTAGTTATGGACAAAAAGGCACACCTGCTCCACAAACAAAAGCAGCGTATGAAGGGTATCTGAAGTTCTCTGATTCCTTCCATAAGCATAAAGGTGACCTATGGATCGCCGGTGTCGGCGATGGACATACCATCTACGAAAAACCGAATGGTGAGATGTTCTACATTGATACCAAAACAGGCGACATGAAGGAAGTATCGTCGAAGGTGTTCATGAAGCATACCCCTGATGCGAAGAGCGTTGAAGGCGGATACATCAAACAGGAGACCTACATCAAGTTCGATGGTGTCAAAGGCGAGAGCAAAGTAAAGCTCTTGGGCGTTGATGCCAAAGGTAACGTTGTTCACCAAAAACCAAACGGCGAGAAGTTCATCGTCGATGAAGCGACAGGCCACGTCACAGTCCTGAAGTAACGCAGGTTTCCAACCTGCATCTTCTCCGCGCCCTTTGCGTCTCTGCGGTTCAGACCCTCTTTAAGTCTAACCGCAGAGGCGCAGAGAACGCAAAGGTCACCAACATATCACCCACATGAAACGCATTGCAATCCAATTTATCCTACTACTTTTCGTATCCTCCTTCGCTTATGCTCAAGCCGGGTATCTTGATAAGACGTTTGGGGATGGGGGAGTGGTGCTTGCAAATTTTCTAGATGTTAAAAATATTGCTTTTGATACAGAGATCCTCTCGGATGGAAAAATTCTTCAATGTGGAATACTTCTAGATCCCAGTGTCTTGCCATTTGTAGTGCGTTATAATAAGAATGGCCATCTGGACTCTTCATTTGGCTCTAATGGTGTTACTTGGTACTACCCTAAATGGCGACTTCTCGCAAATAAAATATATACTTATAAAGATGGTAGGATACTAATTGTTGGCGTACAAAATAGCGATATTTACGATAATCGTGCACCATATATTATTCGAATGTTGCCGGACGGAAAAATAGATAGTACATTCGGCGTAAATGGAATATTTCAAGAGAGCGATAATGCTTTTGGAGAGTGTTTTGTCACGGCAAAAATTCAAGATGATGGGAAGATCAGAGTGCTTGGAGGTAGCGGAAAATCAAATTCGGGATATAGACCGACAATCACTTTAATTACGCAAAATGGAGTAAGAGATCCATCTTTTGGTAAAGATGGACGAAGGTTGATTGGATCAGTAGCTGATACGGGGTATGTCACTGATGCTGTTCTTGATAAGAACAATAATTGTCTTTTTGCACTCGGGTTGCCTTCTAATAGTGCTTCCGATGTTCGAGCACTGCGTTGTAATAAAGATGGTGTGCTTGATTCAAATTATGGCGAAAAGGGTATAGTCAATATTCCACTTTCAGATCAAGAAGATGTTATGACTTCTATATGTATACTCCCAAACGGAAAAACTATTTGTTTGGTGAACTCATATGTAAACAACAAATATCAACACTCACTTTTGCGTCTAACATCAAGCGGTAAACTTGATCCGTCTTTTGGAGATTATGGCACAGCAGGTATGGCGGACGTAATTAATCACTCATATTTCAGTAGATGTAATATTGATTCTAATGGTAACATAATTATTTCCGGGGATAGAGATGGTCATCCTGCTGATGAAGCTTCTTCTATTACTGCTAGGTACCTACCCAATGGAATGTTAGACTCATCTTATGGAGTTAGTGGGGGTGCAATAAAGTTGCCAATTCGCACCACAAAGCTCTATTCAATTGACATCCAAAGTGACGGAAAATATTTATTCTGTGGATATGCAGGCCAGTCAAATCCGGAATGGAATGCTCTTCTTTATCGTGTAAATAACACAGGTGCTTCTGATGTGCGTCGTGATATTACGCGACCAGGTAAATCACAACTATCCCTTCACCCCACCCCCGCAACCGATAATTGCACCATCACATTCACATTACCTACAAGCTCCGATTGCTCACTTACCCTCCGTGATGAAAGCGGCAGGGCAGTGAAGACATTTATCACGAACGAGTTCAGAGCGGCGGGCAAGCATGAGGACGAGCTTGATCTTCGCGGGCTGGCGGCGGGAGTCTACTTCCTCTCGTTAGAGCATGACGGTAAAACGGAAACCGCAAAACTTATTAAGCAGTAGCGTGTTGCTATTTGTATGAAACGCAT
>DATDEW010000364.1:0-5546 GCA_036522935.1 Kapaibacterium sp. (SeqCode) | reverse complement strand
AGAATATGCTACCTTACAAGCAAGAAATTCAAGTTCGAGTGCCCGCTGATAGATAACTTCCTGGAATCCGTTACCGAGCGTTGAATGTACTTTCATTGCACAACCAATGATCGTACGTGTTATCTCTGAGTCCGGTAGTGATTTCTCGTCTATCATACTACAATTCTCCTCATTCCAAAATCCCGATCCTCTTAATCCCTAAAATCACAATAATCATGGTTCAGACCATCCTCTTCATCCCAAAAATCACCCCAAATCATGGTTCAGACATCTTCTCCACCATCCGCTTCACCTCCTCGTATTCGGGTGTGTCGGAAAGTGAGCCGATATCTTTACTGAGAAACTGCTTTTGGAGCCCGATGTGCCTAAAGCCTGCCTGGATCGCTTTCCGAAATGTTGCTAGGGCTTCCTGCTTGTCCCCTAGATCACTGAATAGAGCAGCAGTGTTATAAAGCGACTTGCCGTCACGTGCATCATCGCGTAAGCGGAGTGCCACACTTCGTGCTTCATCCATACGCCCGCACCAATGGAGAAGGTCAGCATACGACACAAGGCGGGATTCATCATCGGGATGTAGGCGGAGATGTCGCTCAAAGATCGGAAGTGCTGCAAGCGCCCATGTCCTGCATTTTTCTTTTTTGTCCGCATCATTGCAGACAATACACACGTTGTATAAGGCAACGATATTGTCTGGTTTGAGTCGAAGCGAATCCTCATAGGGACAGATCGCCTTAGCAGGCTGACCGGTCTCCGTGTAAAAAAATCCGAGCGAGAAGTGACTGTGCTGTTCATTGGGAGCGATGCGAATGTATTCTTTCGCGGTTGCTTCCGCTTCAGTGAGCTTGCCTTGAAACATATACGTTATCGAAAGCGGCAGATAAACATCAGTCCGATCGGGTTTCAGCCGTAGCGATTCCCGACAAAGTCTCTCCGCTTCGACGAGCAATTCCGGATCGCGGCTATAGACACGATAATAATTTACGAGTGCCAAGGCTTTGCCACAATACGCATCCGCAAAATCGGGATCGAGGCGGATCGCATCCGTATAAACCTGCGCTGCCAGTTGAAAGCCCTCCTTTGTTTGACGAAGGTAATACTCCTGAGCTTTAAGATACAGTTCGTACGCCTCGATATTTTCCGTTCCTCGCTCAGTAAGTTTTTGCTTCTCTTCTGAGGTGAGATTAACTTCCAATCCTTTGAGAACTTCCTGTGCTACTTCCTCCTGAATATCGAAGATGTTCTCCATCACTCCCTTCATCGAATGCTGCCATAGATAATCGCCTGTGTCGATATCCAAGAGTTGTGCCGTTATCTTTATCTGGTCTCCAAACTTCCGCACCGAGCCCTGCACAAAGTACCGTATCTTCATGATGCGGGCATATTCGGTGAGATGACCTTTATATGACTTAAAGCTTTTTGTCTCCTGCTGATCCATCAATCGAAGAGATCTCACATTCGAGAGAGCGGAGATGAGCTCACTTGCAAGCCCATCTGCGAACCACTGATTGTCGGCCGTCGGTGATAGGTCTTCGAACGGAAGTATCATCAGCGACTTGCGTGAATCTGTCTCCTTAACAAGTTTAAGCGTAGGAGCTTGTGTTGCTTCAAGACCGAGTTTGCCGATAGCACGAATGATAGCATCGATGTTCGTCATCGGCGCACGTTGCAGACCGGCAAGATGATAGCGAAGGTCGTCGGTGAGTTCGACAGGTTCTAAGTCAAGCGGCAGTATCTTCTTCTTCTGCTCGGCGGCAAGAGATACTTCTTTTGCTACATTAACGGATACAACACTATTAGGACTTAAAAGAACGACTAGTGCTTTGCAGCCATCAATTGCTTGTACGATCTCTTTTGACCAACTTGTCGAGACATCAATACCATGCTTATCTATCCATACCGATAACCCCGCCGAAGCAAGCAGCTCGGTAAGCTGTTCAGCCTTCTCGCGGTCTTTGGAGCTATATGAGATAAAGATATCAGCCATGTGTTGCCATATCCAACTCGATCTGTTCTACCGTTTCTCGCGCGGCTTCCCATTCGGGTGTACCTTTGATCGCAGCGAGATCAACTAAGAAAGCTTTCAAATGTTGTATGTCGCGAAACCCTGCCTTCATTGCTTTGCGAAATGTTGCTACCGACGAAGCATAGTCCTCCAGCAAAAGATGTACCCATGCGGCATTGTAGAGTAGCCGTCCATCCGTGATCACATCCAATGTTGCGGCAACTGTTTTTGCCTGGTCATGTCTGCCGGCATAGTATAGAAGTAACGCATACTCGACTTTTGTCCATTCTTCATCCGGAAAGAGCCTCTGTCGTCTCTCAATGATCGGAATCGAATATTCAGACCACAGGATCTGTTTCTGTTTTTGTCCAGCCAACCAGCATGCCCTTGCCAAATTTGTTAGCGTTGTCAAAGAATCGGGATACAACTTTTGTGCCTCTTCATACGGGACAACGGACTTTTCGGACTGATCTATATTATCATAAAAAAAACCGAGAGCAAAATGGCTCCGAAAATCCTCCGGTGCATGGAGAATGTATTCGCGAATTGTACGCTCTGCTTCCTCCATCTTTCCCTGCAGTCTAAGAAATATTGACAAGGGATAGTTTGAATACCAGAGGTCAGGTTTTAATCGTTTCCCTTCATGGATCAGTGCAAGCCCTTCTTCAAGTAGTTTTGGGTCGCGATCATAACTACGATACCTGAGAGCCATAAAATTGGCTTTGGTTGTATATGCTTGTGCGTATCCGGGATCAATCATGATCGCCTGGGAAAGAAGCTGTTCGGCAAGCAGAAACCCTTCTCTGGTGTGACGAGAAGAGTACTCAAGTGACTTAAGGAACATCTCGTATGCCTCTGCATTTTCTGTGCCTCGTTCAGCGATCTTTTGTTTTTCTTCGCTTGTCAGGATCACCTTCAGCCCTTCAACAACGTTATGAGCGACCTGCTCCTGAATGTCAAAAATATCTTGCATGGTCCCTTTAAGGGAATCTTGCCAAAGATAATCGCTCGTTTCGATATCACGCAGTCGTGCTGTCACCTTTATCTGATCACCGAACTTGCGAACATCGCCCTCAACGAAATACCGAATATTCATTTCGTGGGCATAGACAGGTAGTAAGCCGGTAAAACGTTTAAAGTCTTTGGTGGCTTGCTGATCGGCTACGCGTAATGTCTTAATATGCGAGAACGCACTGATCAACTCACTGGCGATGCCATCGGCAAACCATTGGTTGTCGCCGGTCGGAGAAAGGTCATCGAACGGAAGAATCATCAAAGACTTGCGAGAGTCGGTCTCTTTAACGATCTTCATTGTTGGCGCTTGTGTAGCTTCTAACCCGAGATTACCCAGAGCACGGATGATCGAATCGATATTTGTCACTGAGGTCCGCTGAATACCGGCAAGGTGATAGGCGAGATCGTGAGGCAACGCAACAGGCTCAAGGTCAAGCGGAAGTATCTTCTTCTTTCTTTCTGCGGCAAGTGATACTTCTTTTCGAACATTATCAGACTGAATCGACATCTCGGAGAGCAAGAGAACAAGTGCCTTACATTCTTCGATAGCTTTTGATATTTCACCACTCCAACTCGTCGCTGCACCGATACCATGTTTATCTATCCATACCGACAACCCTGCCGAAGCAAGCAGCTCGGTAAGCTGCTCCGCCTGCTCGCGGTCTTTGGATGAATATGAGATGAAGATATCAGCCACGGGTGGTTGGTAGTCGTTAGTCGTTAGTTAATAGCAACACGTAATTCTTAATTCGTAATTCGTAATTTCTCCTCAAGTTCTTTGATCAACTCATCAAACTCCGGTGTACCGCGAAGTGGAGCGAGGTCAGGGTCGTGCAGGAATGTTTCGAGATTTCTGAATCCTTTCTCTATGGAGCGGTGAAGCATTGCCATACCACGATCTTGCTGATGACAATTTAGATAAAGACAAGCAAGATTATAGAGGGCGAATCCATCTACAGATTTCAGAGCGGAAAGCCTTTCTGCCTCGGTGAGTGCCTCGGATTCCCGTTGTGCCCAAAGGAATATATTTGCTAATTGCACTCGCGCGTAGTAATCATCCGGGTTAAGGCGCACATGCCGATCGAATACATGGATCGCACGCTCGGCTGCCTTCCGAAGACGCTCAAGAGCATCCGTCGTTTCCCCTAATTCGTGAATACTTGAGAGAAGATTGAAATGAGCATTTGTCTGATTCGGCCATAGCCGGACAAGCTCCTCCCGTGCCTGCACTGTTTCCTCAACCATACCAAGAGAGTGGTACGCAAAGCCAAGTGCATCGTACCCCATATGATCCATAGGATTCGTTTCCACAGCCCGCAGGGCAAGCTGTAGTGCGCCTGCGCTCTGACCACGACTATGGGTGATCATGCTCATCACCCAAAAGTACTGAGCAGTCTCTCCTTCAAATTCTCGAACCTTCGCAGCAGCAGATTCAGCACGCGAAAGAAGGGACTCGCTGCGGGTGTAGAATCTGTATAGTGACTGGCAGGTATGGGCAATATCTGCATATGCTGCACTAAAGTAGGGATCTCTTCGAACTGCCTCTTCATAGAGCGAAAGCGCGTGCTCGTAATCGGAACGGGTAGCGCGAGAGTAATACTCATCTCCCTTCAAAAATAATTCATACGCTTCCGCATTTTCTGTTGGCTTCTTTTCGATCTTCTTCTTGTCTTCGGGAGTGAGTGTGAGCTTGATCGCTTCTGTTATTGCAAAACAGGTTTTATCTTGCAGATCAAAAATATCTTCGAATGTACCATCATACTTGTTACGCCATATCTGATCGCGCGCTTTTACATCGGTTAGCGTGACGATGATGCGTATCCGCTCCCCTGCTTTCTGAACTGCACCTTCAACGATGTACCGAACGTTCAGGTCTTGCGCTATCTCCTCAGACTTTGTACGATTTTTCTTATAATAGACAACATCTCCGCGTGGATTCACTTTCATGTTCGATAGTGAGCCGAGTGTATCAATAAGCTCATCGGTCATGCCACTGGCGAACCACTCGTTGTCCTGTGTCGGGGATCGATCTTCAAAAGGTAATACAGCAAGACGTATCAGTCCATCATCCACTTTGCTCTGGGTGAGCATTGCTTCGAGGACGGACTTGCCGCCTTTTAATACGTCAAGTGCTTGAAGTATTGCGTCTGTTCTCTCGTATGGTACGCGTTGCAAGCCAGCAAGTGGATATTCAAAGAGAACAGGAAGAGGGGTATCTTCTAAAACAACAGGAAGTATATTCTTATGTTTCTCATTTGCAAGATGGATCTCTTTCGCGCAGTTATGCGAGGTAACAGAATCCTTCGAGATAAGAAAGAGCACGGTCTTTGCTTTGTTAAGCGCCTCGACGATCTCGCTCGACCAATCCATCGCACCGCCGATACCTCCTTGATCCATCCAGATGTCATACCCGCGAGAGCGCAGCTCATTGACAAGCGAAGTCGCCTTCTCGCGGTTATAGGATGAGTATGAGATAAATATATCAGCCATTCTTCTTGGATTCGACTTCGCGTTCTATCTCTTCGACCAT
>DATDEW010000363.1:0-2321 GCA_036522935.1 Kapaibacterium sp. (SeqCode) | reverse complement strand
CTCCGTATGGTATTGAATGTATCCGTATCCAGTTTCAGGACGCGTTGGGGGTATCCCAACCGTTATAAGTTTGTCCTGACCTTTAGCCTGGTCGCTGCTCTTTTTAATGATGTCATGAAACTCTTCTTCTTTCATGATCAGGTGATCGGAAGGCGTAACCACTACGACGGCATCGGGATTGACCAGCGCAATTTTGTAACTGGCGTAGGCTATACAGGCGGCCGTATTCTTGCGCATGGGTTCAGTAAGGATTTGCTCTGGATTGAGCATGGGCAACTGCTGGCGCACGAGTTGTTCGTGTTCTTCGTGCGTAACGACATAAATGTTCTCTGGGGGGCAGAGCGGAAGGAAGCGGTCGCAGGTTGATTGCAACAGCGTCTTGCCGGTGCCGAGCACATCGAGAAATTGCTTTGGCTTTGAATTACGACTGTATGGCCAGAAGCGTACACCTACGCCGCCTGCCATTAAAACAACGAATAAGTTTTTGTTCATCTAGTTATAGGGCAAGAAAGTTTGGTAAAAAACGGAAGTCGCAGAATCTTTTGAAAGTCTTTTCCAAGTTTTATATTATTCCCTCCCGTAGAAGATCATGAATATGGATGAATCCGACAACCTTGTCACCGTCTACGACGATGAGTTGGGTGATGTCGTTTTTTTGCATCAGGTGTAATGCTTTTACAGCATACTCACCATCCTGTATAGTTTTGGGAGCGATGGTCATAATGTCGCCCGCTGTGACACTTGTAATATCAACTGACTGCTGAAGCATTCGACGAAGGTCTCCATCTGTTATGATACCGAGCAGAGCGTTTTTATCACCAACAACAGCGGCACAGCCCAAACGCTTCGAAGACATCTCCACAATTACATCACGCACCGTTGATGAAGCGTGTACCATTGGTGTCTCATTCTGCTTGTAAATGTCATTTACTTTTAGATATAATTGCTTACCGAGCGAACCGCCTGGATGGTATTCGGCAAAATCCTGACTACTGAAGTTTCGTAACTCAAGCAGACATACTGCCAGCGCATCTCCCATGGCCATGTGTGCTGTTGTACTTGTTGTTGGTGCAAGATTATGCGGACATGCTTCTGATGCAATCGTTGCATTCAATACGAAATCGGCTTGTTGAGCGAGATATGAATTTGTATTGCTTACCAGGGCAACAAGCTTGACGCCTCTCCGTTTCAATAACGGAACAAGTACTTTGATCTCGGCGGTGCTACCACTCTTTGATAAGCATATCACAATATCATCTGATTGAATCATGCCCAGATCTCCATGTATTGCGTCTGCAGCATGCATGAACAAAGCAGGTGTTCCAGTTGAATTGAACGTAGCAACAATTTTATTGGCTATTATGGCGCTTTTGCCAACGCCGGTAACGACAACACGGCCTTTTGCAGAATATATTTCGTTGACGCAGTTCTCGAAACTATCGTCAATAAAATGAGTTAGATTTTCTATTGCCCGAGCCTCATTTATTAGAACATCTCGTGCAATGTTTTTGATATTTTTTACTAAATTCAATTCCTTTTGAAGATTAGCTTTGTTCAGCTGAACAAAGATACGATTTAAGATTTATTAAGATTGAAAATGATGTTGGTTGAAGAGAAAGATGCGCTTAAAGAAAGATTAAAGCAAATATTTGGTTACTCGCAGTTCCGGGGAAATCAGGAGACTATTATACGCAATTTGCTCGACGGTAAGAATACATTTGTGATCATGCCGACGGGTGCGGGGAAATCGCTGTGTTATCAGCTCCCTGCCATGGTAAGAGAGGGACTGGCGATTGTGATATCGCCGCTCATCGCGCTGATGAAGAATCAGGTTGATCAAATGAATGCGTACGGTGTAAACGCGCGCTTTCTTAACTCGACGCTGAGCAAAGGTGAAATTACTCGTTTGAAGAAGGATTGCATGAACGGTGTAGTAAAGCTGCTTTACGTAGCACCGGAGTCACTAAACAAAGAAGAGACAATCGAGTTTCTGAAAAAGGTAAATGTATCTTTCGTTGCGATAGATGAAGCACACTGTATTTCTGAATGGGGACATGACTTCCGTCCTGAATATAGAAAGATCAAGACCATGATTCAGAACCTGGGCGATATGCCAGTCATCGCGCTCACGGCTACCGCTACGCCAAAGGTTCAACTTGACATACAAAAGAATCTTCAAATGGAGGAAGCTGATGTATTCATCTCTTCTTTTAATCGAAAGAATCTTTTCTATGAAGTTCGTCCCAAGAAAGAGACCAAAAAGCAACTCATCAAGTTTCTGAAGGACAACAAAGGCAAGTCTGGTGTAATCTATTGTCTTA
>DATDEW010000362.1:0-3196 GCA_036522935.1 Kapaibacterium sp. (SeqCode) | reverse complement strand
TTATCCCGAGGATCACGGTTGATCAGTCAATAGTTGATGCTGATTCAGTAGCAATGGGACAAACAAGCTGCAAAGATATCACGGTCTCTAATCCGGGAAGCGACACCCTCCGCATCTTGAAGCATTACTTTGCAAGTAAAGATGGTGATTACAGCCATACGCCGCTTCCAAACGAACCGTATCTTATATTGCCAAATGAAAGTGTGAAGATCAATATCTGCTTTACACCAATGCAGAAGGGTACTCGCGTCGCCCGCTTCCGTATCCTTACGGACATTCCAAAAACGATGCAGGTACCAAAGCAGGATACCGCTTCAATAGACATCAACTTTAGCGGTAATGGTATCCCTGTTGATCTGTCTATCATAGCACAGAAGGATGTGAGCGATGTGGTCGTTGGCTCAGAAGCCGGCACACCGCTTGAGTTCACGAATGTCGGTACAGACCCTGTTGTAGTAGCAAAGCCAATTATTTCAGGCGCTAATGCATCAGAGTTCACCGTATCAAAAGTGAACTTCCCACTTACAGTAGCTCCCGGCTCGTCAGTGAACATGACGCTTATGAGCAAGCCAACAGCACGCGGTGAGCGTACTGCAAATGTACTCTTCAATCTTGTAAGCGACGGCAGATCATATACAGCTTCAACAGTTGTAAAGGCGAACGCACTTGCTGCATGCGCAACGAGTTCGGCTACCGCTCTTACATTTGATAAGCTTATCATTGGTGAATCATCAGCGAATGTATTTGAAGTATCGAACTGCGGCGACATTGAACAGACATTCAGCGCTACAGTATCGGGCTCTGATGCATATTCACTTGATGCAACATCAGTTGTAGTACCTGCCGGTGGTAAAGCGAACATCACCGTCTTCTTTGCTCCAAAGGTAGAAGGTGTAGTCACTGCAACGCTTACACTCAAAGGTTCTCATGTCAATGATATCGCTGTTACTATGACCGGTATCGGCGAAAAGAAGCCAGCTACAGCTTCTGTTGGCAGAACATCTGAGATGGACGGTTTTGTACTTGAGCAGAACGCTCCGAATCCAGCACTTGGATATACGAATATCTCATTTACTTCACCGAAGATGGCTAGCGTTCGCATCTATCTTTCAGATATGACAGGTAAGATGGTTAAGGAAGTAGCAAACGGCAATTACTCTTCTGGTTCACATAGTGTAAAGCTTGATACAAAAGACCTTTCAAGCGGTTCATACATCTATATTCTTGAGAGTAACAATGTTCGCTTGACACGCCAGATGGTCGTTACCAAGTAACATTCGTTCTAAGATCGTAGAAGAGCAAGGGCGCGTCGTAAGATGCGCCCTTGCTCGTTTTTGTTGTAAAGCAGAGAAAATAAGAGTCTATTTAGTGAGATAAGGTCATCTATTTTATAGGTCAAGGCAATAGCTCGCAACTTGTTATCAAATAATAGATAGCAGAGAAATGGGGTATGTCTGGTATGCCAGATGCTTTCAATAACTCCTGTTTTTTTTAAGGAAAACGTGGTTTTCATTTGCATTTCGATTAAATTTGTATTATATTTGCGTAGTATGTATTGCCCTATAGTTTCGTAGGGTGTGTCATTACTTGGTTACCACAGTTTTTTATATACTTTCTTTCTTTACTTTTTCTTTGAACAACATGAAAAACCGTATTACTTCTTTCAAAGTCCTGTTCTTTGGTGTAGTCGCGGCACTGATGCTTTTTTCAGGGGTGTCTTTTGCTCAGAAAAATGTCCAGAACATGATCGTGTCCAGCTTTTCCAGTACATTTACTAGTATTGCAGGGGTTGCTGGAACAAATACTATTTATCAGCTGAATGGGCCTTCACTCGTGTACTATATCGAAATGCAAACAGGTTCAAAACCAACGATTGCATTGCCTTTTAGCTTCCAATATGATGGTACGACGTATCCTGCAGGCACGACACTGTATATAGGATTTGGAATGGTTTCGTTCAATAATTTAACGAGCAACTACTATTATAATGTTATTAACGGAGTGTCGCCATACCCAGCCGGTAGTTATCCAAATACTATCGCTCCGTGGACAGGACTTCAAGTTGCATATAATTCCGGGGCAAGTTTCCCCTCAACAAGCAATGGTGGTATTTACTACACAGTGACAGGCGTTGCCCCAGATCGTGTACTGAAAATTGAATGGAATAAATTCGGCGCATACTCAGCTAGTACTTACGGAGCAACAAACTATCAGGTCGTACTATACGAAGGGACAAACACAATTGAATTCCTTTATGATAAGAGCCTTTCGTTTCAATACTCAACTTACTTTCAGAGTGTTGGTTTAGTTGGGGCATCTGCAAACCAAAATAATATCATCAATGCTACAGGAAATTACAACCTTCCTTCGGTTAATTATCGCATGTCGTTTCCCGCCAATACTCAACTTTCACTCTCACCGGAAGCAATGGATTTTGGAGCACAGTTCACAGGGGTTGCAACTCAAGGTCTTGTTACTGCAAAGCATGTAGGGACAGAGGCTACATTGAATTTAAACACTGCGACTATTAGTGGTCCACATGCTTCGGATTTTATTGTGCTAAGCGGACCCACTCCTTCAAATTCTGTTGCTATTAATGGTACTTCTACGTACGCGATTCAGTTTCGGCCCTCTTTTGGTGGACTACGCACTGCCACACTGACGATAGTTTCAAATGGCCGTGATAGTGGTACTCAAACAGTAACTCTTACGGGAATAGGTATTGCGCCAAAAATAAATGTTGTAGAGAAGGAGTTGTTTAAGTTGAAGAGAGTCCGTTTGGGAGATACACTTGAACGAACTATTGTGATCCAATCAACCGGTCAGGCAAGTTTATACTTTACCAACTATCCGAACAGCTTTACTTTTACCGGAGATAATCCTGGTGATTATAGAGTTTCAAGAGTGCCAGTTAATCCATTGCCTGCAGGCGCTTCGGATACATTGAAGATAAAGTTTATCCCTACAGTTGAAGGCGCAAGACCAGCGACTGTAAATGTACTCTCGAATGCCGAGAACTCACTTTCGTGGCCAGTTCTTCTTAAGGGTATAGGCGTTATCCCGAGGATCACGGTTGATCAGTCAATAGTTGATGCTGATTCAGTAGCAATGGGACAAACAAGCTGCAAAGATATCACGGTCTCTAATCCGGGAAGCGACACCCTCCGCATCTTGAAGCATTACTTTGCAAGTAAAG
>DATDEW010000361.1:0-4108 GCA_036522935.1 Kapaibacterium sp. (SeqCode) | reverse complement strand
GCCGGACGTGAACCTGCGCTGAATGCTTCGAATCGGTCGCCAGCAAGCCTATTCATTAACCCCTCAGCCATTTGGCTGCGACATGAGTTGCCGGTGCAAAGAAAGAGAATTGTTCTTTTCATATTAGTTATGCAAAAATACGGAGTACCGATCTTTCGGCACCCCGCATAACCAAGATTTAACAGTTAGGTAATATGCGTTATGCACTTACTGCAAGATCAGAAGGAAGAGATACTGTCGGTGTACAACATGCCGTTGGAGATTTTCCCTCTTTGTAAGAATCGGCATCAGCGAGCACTGCAAAAACTTCCCACTTGATACCGTCGGGATCAGTTACCCACGTTTTATCTTGCACCGCATAGCAGCAGGTCGTAAGCATTTCTTCTTCTGTCACAAATCCACGTTCTTTCAATCGTTTATTCATGATGATGACCTCTTCAGGGTATTGCACTTGGAAGCCCATGTGGTTCAAGGCATTCATGAAGCTGACATGCTGCATATCATGCGCTTCGTTGAGTGTGAAGTTCAGCTTTGGGTTTTGCAGTTCGAACTTTGCGTAGCCCTCTCGCTCCTTCATTGGCTCAGTACCAAAGAAAGCACGATAGAATTCTGTCGAACGCTTAACGTCCTTGACATTGATAGAGATATGCGGGAATAGGATGGGAATGTTCATGTTTTGTTTTTCTTAAATCGCAAAAAGACGATAAATAGTTATAAAAAAATAGTATGAGGTAATTAGATCTTCAGCAACTGCACTTCCTTCTTGAAGTCATCAAGCGCTTTACGGTTAAGCATGTAGCATACCTTGGTGCCGGATTCCTCGCCGAAGATAAACCCTGCTTCCTTGAGTACTTTCAAGTGCTGGGAGACGGTTGCTTGGGCAAGCGGTAAGACGTCGACTATGTCACCGCAGATGCAGGCGTTATCTTTGAGAAGCTCAAGGATTTCCAACCTCGCCGGATGCGAGAGCGCCTTGAATTTCTTTGATAGTTCGTCAGTCTTAACGTTACCCATAGTATCTCTATCGTAAAAGTACGATGAAATGTTTCAATAAAAACCCCGAAATATTTTCGGGGTTTATGACATAAGAATTCTTTATGCTCTGTTCTTAGAAACTACCTCCAAAAACAATATAGAGAGCGTCAAGTTTTGAATCTGTCCCTCTCTCACTCGCGAAGTGGTTGGTCACGCCCAATTCATATTCAAAGTTGATCGATAGGAAGAGTACCTGGATCCCAAGTCCGGCGATGAGCCCAGTTCTCATTGATTCGAAATCATCGGAGACAAATGCTGCCCCTGGTCCTTGATTGATATGGTCAGTCGCTCCAACGAGGAATGACTCTGATACACCAAGTCGTAACTCAACATTAAAAGGAGGAGCAATTCCTTCAGAACTTCGTCCGAATAACCTAAACCCTGCCTGTATCGGAATACGGATATAATTACATCGAGAGAAGTGAACTGTTTGTGTCAAGGGGGTAGCTGCGTCGCCATACGTCAATGTGTTTACGTATGAAACAAATTGCAAGGCAGGGTGCAGGAAGAAATTCCCACTGGTACTACCGGAAACACCGACCATATATCCTACTTCGCTTTGGCTTGTCGGAACAATAGTCGTACTACCTATATATGAAAAATTCATACCGGCAGTAATACCGAATTTGAAACCACCTTCACTACTGCTAGATGACGATTCACTCGCAGCGGCGGTTGTGGTTGCTGCAGGGGCTGTCGTTGCCGTAGGAGTAGTAGTTTCTGTTGGTGCTGCAGTCTTGATAGTATCGGCTGCCGTCTTAACAGCCGTAGAATCTTGTGAGCGTACTTGGGAAATAGTAGCAAATGTCATCGCGAGAACGATGAGCAGGTTAAAGGCTCTTTTGTGCATAGTCGTAATTGGTTGATGTGATACATCACAAATATACACAATTAAAGCAGTGCTTGTTTAAATCACCGATTATATTTCCTACAATATCATATCAACCGCACTAACAATGAATATAATGCTTACCTGCATCTGGAATGAGCCATATCTTTTCAACACACTTCCTATATCAAGTACGGCTATCAGTTAAAATTCGAATTTACCACCGACACTAATGATAAAAGCGTTATTCGTTGGATTTTCTATGAATTCAATATCATGGTCAAAAACAGGGGAAAGACCTATCTCGTAGTCAAGATCGAGGGTGAGAAACAGAAAGTCAATACCTGCACCAACTACGATTGCAAACAAAGGGCTAGTAAAACTGTCTTCGGTTAACAAGGTATTCTCTTCGTCAACTACGAACTCCGTAGCTAGGCCGGCATGAAGATTGATGTTAAATTGATCGTCCTTCTCTGTACTTAAAAGTCGGACACCTGCAAGTAGTGGAATGCGTATAACACCGATATTTGACTCAAAAGAATTTTCATCTATTTGGTCATCTTCGAGTGAAGTAACACTACTGTTTAGTTGTGCATAGTGAAGACCTGGTTGAAAATAGAATTTATCGCCTATACGCAGATTTGCTCCGAAATGCCAACCAAGCCGTCCCTCGGAATCAAACTCCTCCGGATCAGTTGTCAAAGAGGAAAAATTCACACCAATGACAGGGTTGATCTCTGTTTGTGAGCGAACAGTTGTGAACGTAAAGAATGCGGCTATAACTATAATAAAATATCGTGTCATATTTTTTGAATGAATTGTTAAAAACTTATCCAAATATACTTGTTGAAAGTCCGTGTATTTGCTCATAAATAACCGCCTATGACGATAAAGAACGCATTTAGTTTGGAGTCGTCTATATTCTTAAAGAATTTGCTGAGCCCATATTCATATTCAACCCCGAGTGAAAGGAATACAAGTCGTACGCCAGCGCCAACGACCAATGCCGTACGGAATGGTTCAACATCACTCTTCATGATCGGAGCATCAGAGCCACTTGTCACCTTATCACTGTAGCCGACAAGGTAAGAACCCGATACACCGCCACGTACTTCAAGATTAAAGGGGAAAATTCCAAGAACGGTACTTGGGTCAAATAGCCGTAAGCCGACCTGTAACGGTACTCGTATGTAGTTCGCACGCATTTCATGTCTTGAGGTTTCTGTTGCTCCACTTTCAGGAAGGACTACTGCGCTGCCATAGGATGTGAACTGCAACCCTGGTTGAAAGAATAAATGGGATCCTAAATTGCCATTTATGCCAACCATAAACCCTAAATTCGAAAATGCATCCAGTACCGGGGGTACTTCCTTCATATATGCAAAGTTCAAACCTCCGGTTATGCGATACGACATAGATTCACTTTCTTCTTGTGAGAAGGAGATCGTTGAGACTGCAAGAAATGCTATTAAGAATAGGACCTTTCTCATATTTACCTCGCTTAATATGTTTTAGGGAGAAAATGGAGAGTAGTATACTACTCCATGAGTGCTAATACAATCAACAATTATGCCAAAAAATCGCATCTATTATATGCAGAAAAATATGATTCATTTATAGAAATGTCATATCGAAAAATCGACACATTAATCATGCTAAACAGTTGTCAACTTTACTTTGTGGACCAATGTAGTATAACTAACATTGATTTTGTCAGGTGGGGGATTAACAACGAATTTCTTTTGATTTATTGAAATCATCTACCCTAGATAAGCAATATTCTTTACTTGTCCCTAAGGTATTTTCAAACTAGACGAATCTGTGCCTAGAAAATCCGTATTTTTGCAAAAATATGCCTAAACGTACTGACATCCGCTCTATTTTGATCATCGGCTCGGGACCTATCGTTATCGGTCAGGGCTGTGAGTTTGACTACTCCGGTGCGCAGGCCTGCAAGGTACTGCGTGAGGAGGGCTACCGTGTCATTCTCATCAATTCCAATCCTGCAACCATCATGACCGACCCGGAAATGGCGGATGCGACCTACATTGAGCCAATTACGCCCGAATATATCGAGGCGATCATAGCCAAAGAACGCCCTGATGCCATTCTCCCTACCATGGGTGGGCAGACGGCGCTCAATGCGGCTATGGCTCTCCATAGACAGGGAATCCTGACAAAATACGACGTTGAGCTTATCGGCGCAAAACCGGATGCCATCAAGCGGGCTGAAGACCGTGAAGA
>DATDEW010000360.1:0-5869 GCA_036522935.1 Kapaibacterium sp. (SeqCode) | reverse complement strand
GGTAAGGGAAGTATCGGCGGTGTTGAGATAGAAGTTGACGGCGTTCGCACCGAACCGAGATACCTAACCGAGTGGCGAATCATCTCTGATTGGTATTCCCGACAAGGAGCTAGTCCGACAAACTATGACACTATATATATCCATCTTGACCTTCGGTTCAGGTTCGATCTCCATTCAATTTGCAGGGGCAATCTCTATACTTCAACATATATCTATATTGGTCACCAAGCTGCCAGGTCAACATGCTTCCAGCGAGTGATGAGAGTGTCGAACGGTGTTCCTGATACTTTTGAAGTGTATCAAAGCAAGTTTCTCGATGCAGGGCTTCTACTATATGATCCGGGGCGTATCCGAGTCGTCGCTGATCCGTATTATAGTACTATAGGTCATTTCGATCCCCTCTTTCATCCAAGCATGATCCAAAAGTACACGTTTGATACCGGGTGGTATTCCGATAGAGGTTTTTTACAAACGTGGTCTGCATTGGAGCAGAAATTTGCACCCCCTGATAAAGCGCTCATTCTTCTGTATCCCCCAAGACCCTATCAACCATATAATGGAGAGCAGTTTGTCCCACCGACGAATGCTGTGCTGCGTTGGAATGATACACAATTTTCAGACTCTATAAAACATTTTGATCGTTTCAGGATACAGGTCTCTAGGGACTCATTGTTTACAACGACAACAGTTGATTCAGTAGTGACAGAACTTGAATGTACGATACCTCTACTTACTGCTGATACAAAATATTTTTGGCGGGTTGCAGGTCTCAATAGTGAAGGGCAGTCGCGTTGGTCACGTTTTAACATAAAATTCACTACGGCTCCATTGAGTTCGGTTCATCAAGTCAAAGATAGTAGTTCTCGATTGCGTATCTTCCCAAATCCAACCTTTCATGAAATACGCTACATTCTCAGCGACAAACATCATGGTAAACCTGCAGAGATAGTTGTTCTTGACCTCTTAGGAAATCAAATAAAGACGGTTGTAATAGAAACCAATGAAGGCACGATCGATGTAAGCGGCCTTACTTCCGGGGTTTATATTGTCAGGTACCGATCACAGGAAGAAGACCTTCACGAAATATTACACGTAGTCAAGTGATCTATGATCAGTGCCATTTGTAGTGAAACATCTTGTGGCATGAGAGAGTATCTATTCCCCAATGAAAGCTGCAATAAATACAGAATATGGTACTCCGGATGTGGTGCACATAGGTGATGTACCTAAACCCGAGCCGAAGGATAACGAAGTTCTCATCAAGGTACACGCTACGACCGTTAACCGCACTGATACCGGTATCCGCGGCGCGGAATATTTTATCATACGTTTCTTTTTCGGACTCTTCAAACCCAAGCATCATATCTTAGGCAGCGAGCTTGCAGGCGAAGTCGTTGCTATCGGGAAGAACGTAACATCGTTCAAGGTTGGTGACAAAGTGTTCGGACTTCATACCGATATTTTCGGCGCTCATGCCGAGTATATCGCTGTACCGGAGAGTGGTTCTATCACCACTATGCCTGGCGGCTCGACGTATGCAGAAGCAGCGGCGATATGCGAAGGTCCGTGGCTTGCTTTGACATTCCTCAAAGCGGTGAAAATAGGCAAAGGGCATCGTGCTATCGTCAATGGTGCAAGCGGCTCGATAGGTTCATCGGCGCTGCAGCTTGCAAAGAATTTCGGCGCGGAAGTAACGGCAGTGATCGGTACGAAGAATGTAGAGTTGGCACACTCGCTCGGTGCTGATAGAGTCATTGACTACATGAAGGAAGATTTTACATCCATCTTAGAAGAAGGTGGATATGACTTTGTCTTCGATGCCGTCGGCAAAAGCTCGTTCGGCAAATGCAAGAAACTCCTCAAGCCCGGCGGTATCTACATCTCAACAGAACTCGGTCCGTATAATCAGAACCCATTCCTCGCACTCTGGACACCGTTCTTCTCAAGTAAAAAAGTTAAATTCCCGATACCAAAGGATAAGAAAGAACACATCATCTTCTTCAAAGAACTCTACGAAGCAGGCAAACTTCGACCAGTGATAGATAGGCATTATCCGCTCGATGATATCGTCGAAGCTCACCGATACGTAGAGTCAGGACAGAAGACAGGGAGTGTGGTGGTTGATGTGGTGTGAAGTTTTCGGAATACATTCCTCCATCCGGTAGTTGTTTCTCTCAATGAAAACTATACTCGTATTCGTGATGACGCTTGACGGGAAGGTCACCAAGTGGGGTGACCCGCATGTTTTTAGGTGGAGCTCGAAAGAAGACCAGGCGTACTTCAAGAAGATCTGGAAACAGAAGAAGCTCTTTATCATGGGCAGCGGCACCTATGGCTTCGACCCGATGAAGCCGAACCCCGATTATCATCTTGTTGTGATGACAAGCAAGCCCGACAAGTGGAAAGAGTACGCTGTCGAAGGGCAGATAGAGTTTACATCGGCTTCACCTGCCGAAATTCATAAACGTTTTTCAGAGGTAGGGCATGGGGAGATGGTTGTTGTCGGCGGTCCACATGTAGCGGCATCATTTCTTGAGGCACAACTCATTGATGAGTTGTGGCTGACGATAGAGCCACGGATATTCGGTGCAGGCGATCTCTTTATCCCTGACGTAAAGCTGGACGTAGAGTTGAAATTGTTATCATCGGAAACCGTCAACGAACAAGGGACGATGATAACGAAGTATCAAATAATAAAATAGCACATTTCCATGAGACACATTCTTACTGTAGTTATCTTATTTGTTGTATGTTCAGTCGCAACATCCCGAACACTTGAAGTCGGTGAAGGTCGTGAGTTCTCTCGTCTGCAAGCTGCCGCAGCACAGGCAGAGCCGGGGGATACGATCCTTATCTATGACGGTACATATAGCGGAGGTGATTACATAGAGAATCTTCAAGGTACAGAGTCCGCATGGATAACGATAAAAGCGGCAGGGGGCAATGCGCTTTTCTATGGCGGCTCTCAGGCGTTTCATCTTACCGACCCTGCATATCTTCGTATCGAGGGGCTTCGTTTTAATATGCAAACAGGTAACGGAGTTAATATTGACGATGGTGGGACGTATGAGTCTCCTGCACATCATATCGTCATTAACTTGTGTGAGTGGATGGGGATGGATGCGGCAGGTAATAATGATGAACTCAAAATGTCGGGAGTTGATGATTTTGTAATATCTAACTGCTTCTTCTCTATCGGTGCAGCAGGCGGTTCGCTTGTGGATATGGTCGGCTGTCATAGAGGTGTCTTCGAGAATAATTATTTTACCGATGGCGGTTCTAATTCCATTCAAGCAAAAGGTGCAACGAAAGATATTCTTATTACGCGCAATGTGTTCACATTCGGCGGTCAGCGGGCTATTAATATCGGCGGTTCTACGGGGCTAGCGTTCTTCCGTCCGCTTGGTACGCTTTATGAGGCATCGGAAATAAAAGTACATTCGAATATTTTTGAAGGAAGCGTGGCGCCGATAGCATTTGTCGGTGCTGTCAACTGCGAGGTCATTAATAATACCATCATCCGTCCGGAGCGTTGGGCGATACGCATTCTTCAGGAAACGACTGAGCCCGGATTCCTACCGTGTGGTAATAATACATTCCGAAACAACATTGTTATACATAACAGCGCACAGCCCGCAATCAATATCGGCGGCGGCACTGCGCCCGAAACATTCACCTTCTCAAATAATCTCTGGTTCAATCCTGATAATGCTTCCTGGAGTGGACCAAATACTCCTGTGAATGAACCTGATAGATTAGTAAACGTTGATCCGCTTCTGACCGATACGCTTACATCACTTGCAAGTAACTCGCCTGCGGTTGGTAAAGGGTTTTCGGTAGCATCGCCAACAAATGATTTTAATGGAAAACTATTCGCATCACCGCGGTCGATCGGTGCAGTTGAAGGAGCAGTATCAACATCAGTTCTCGCCCATAAAGCTTTATCATCGCCGAAAGTCTATCCTAACCCGACAACAAATGAACTGACGGTTATGACAGTGAGCGACAATGAGACTGATATGAAGATCGTCGACCTCCTCGGAAAAGTTATCTGGCAGGGAAAAGTGTCGAAAGAAGCCAAAATTGACGTTCGCTCCTGGCAATCAGGTGTGTATGTCGTTCATATCGGAAATAGCTCTCAACTTGTTATCAAGTCATAGGTAATAGTACGAGGGAAGGCAACTGGCATACCAGTGGCCTTCTCGTAATCCTTGTTTTTACAAGAAAAAGAGGGTTTCACTCGTATTCCTATTAAATTTGTATTATATTTGTGTGTTCTGTATTACCCTATTATTTTATAGTAGGGTGTGTCGTTACTTGGTTACCACAGTTTTTTTTATATACTTTCTTTCTTTACTTTTTTCTTTGAACAACATGAAAAACCGTATTACTTCTTTCAAAGTCCTGTTCTTTGGTGTAGTCGCGGCACTGATGCTTTTTTCGGGAGTGTCCCAAGCTCAACTGCGAGTCAATCAATTGACCACGACGACATTCAATAGTACTTATTCAACGATAGTTGGTAATGGAGGTACTAGTCTCAACATGTCCGCATATAATATTTCCGGCTATACGACGATGTCAATGCCTTTTACGTTTGTCTATGATAACTCGACATACTCTTCTGGCACAACTCTTATCGTCAATCAATGTGGCTCCGTTAATTACGGCTCAACGATATATGCTACATATGTTAATAGGATCATACCGTCGAATACTTCATATTCGAATACGATCTCACCGCTTACAGGATTGCAGTATGTTACGCAAGTCTATTACATGGTCTCCGGCTCAGCTCCGAACAGAGTCTTTACTATCGAATGGGATCAGTGTCGTGCATATCCAGTTTCATCCGGTGCTTCAATAAATTATCAATTGAAAATATATGAGACTTCGAACATGATAGAATTTTTATATAGCGGGTACAACTTCAACCTTGCATATAGTATATCCTATCCGCATTCGGCAGGTCTAAACGGAAGTGTATCGCCGAGTTATGCGCAAAATGTAGTTTATGGAGCAACAGCAACAAATAACTCACCTTCTTCGAATTATCGTTTCTCGGGATTGCCGAACAATCAGCTTGCACTTTCACCAGAGGCAATGGATTTTGGAGCACAGTTTACCGGAGTTGCAACTTTTGGTATTGCGACAGCAAGACACGTTGGTAATGAGAGTACAGTTAATTTGATCTCTACTTCGATCACTGGACCGAACGCAGCCGACTTTAAAGTTATAAGTGGTCCTTCTCCATCGAGTAACCTTGCAATTGGTGCTTCTTCAACATACACTATTCAATTTATTCCTACATTTGGTGGACCACGTAGTGCTACTCTTACAATTACCTCAGACGGTAGAGATAGCGGTACTCAGATAATATCACTAACCGGAACAGGTATTGCACCGAAGATAAACGTTGTACAGAAAGAGCTATTTAAGAGTAAGCGAGTACGTTTAGGTGATACTACCGAGCAAAGTATAGTGATCCAGTCAACCGGTCAGGCAAGTTTGTACTTTACCAACTATCCGAACAGCTTTACTTTTACCGGAGATAATCCCGGTGATTATAGAGTTTCAAGGGTACCTTCAAATCCACTGCCTGCAGGCGCTTCGGATACATTGAAGATAAAGTTTATTCCTACGGTTGAAGGTGCAAGACCTGCTACGGTTAATGTACTTTCCAATGCTGAGAATTCACAGTCATGGCCAGTTCTTCTTAAAGGTATCGGTATTATCCCGAGGATCACGGTTGATCAGTCAATAGTTGATGCTGATTCAGTAGCAATGGGACAAACAAGCTGCAAAGATATCACGGTCTCTAATCCGGGAAGCGACACCCTCCGCATCTTGAAGCATTACTTTGCAAGTAAAG
>DATDEW010000359.1:0-3030 GCA_036522935.1 Kapaibacterium sp. (SeqCode) | reverse complement strand
GTACTCCAAACATGGAAGGATGATGCCGGTAAGTTCATTACGCTTCCGCAGGTATTCACCTATGATCCCAAGACCGGTAAGCGCAATCTGGGCATGTATCGCATTCAACTCTATGACAGAGTAACGACCGGCATCCATTGGCAGATACAAAAGGGTGGAGGATTCCATTACTCCGTTGCAGAGGCGATGAATAAACCGCTTGAAGTTGCGATAGCTGTCGGAAGTGACCCAGCTCTACTTCTAGCAACGATAGCTCCGCTTCCTGAAGGAATAGATGAAGTGATGTTCGCGGGATTTCTTCGCGGAGAGGCAACGCGCATGACTCGAGGCAAGCATATCTCAACGCTTGTACCTGCCGACGCAGAATTTATTATTGAGGGAATCGTCCCGCCGCATGAACGTAGACTTGAAGGACCGTTCGGTGATCACTTCGGGCATTACTCGCATGCGGCGATGTATCCTGTTTTTCATGTGAAGACAATAACACATCGAGCAAATCCGATATTTGCCGCAACAGTCGTTGGCAAACCACCGATGGAGGATAAATGGCTCGGTGATGCAACGCAGCAAATATTGGGACCGCTTGCAAAACTGACACATCCGGAAGTACGAGACGTATGGGCATTCTATGAATCGGGTTTTCATAACTTCCTTGGCGTCTCGACAAAACAGCGTTATGGTAAAGAAGCGATGAAGACAGCGCTCTCGCTCTCGACTGACGGACAACTCTCTCTGACAAAATGTGCAGTCATGGTTGGTGAGCATGTCAATAATCGGAACTTCCGTGCTATCTTGCGTGAGATAGCTACGCACTTTGACCCGCACTACGATGCGATCATCTTGAACAAAGTGCCGATGGATACGCTCGATTTTACGAGCTACACAATGAATCTCGGTTCGAAGCTCTTGGTTGATGCAACACCTAAACTTGATACAGTATCGAGCGGAGGAAAATATCCACCTCGGAAGTCATCCCCATTCTTTGAGAAAGTTGGTACACAAACCGAAGACCTGACCCGTCTTGATAGCCGGATAAGCGAGTACGCACTTATCGAAGATGTGCTTCTTGTTGTAAAAGTGCGGGGCGCATACCGAGCTGAAACGAATGCCGCATTCAGCATGGAAAACGACCTCCCAACTCCGGCAAAGACAGCGGGAAGGGAAGTAATTGAAAAACTTGTGCACCCTGAACAGATAGCACATTTGCCGAAGGGTACGAAGATCGTTGCCGCAGTGAGCGAAGATGTGAACCTCTCAAGTGACATGGAAGTCATTTGGGGCATCTTTACGCGCTTCGATGCGGCTCGCGACATAGAATTCACCTCAATCCGTCTTGAGGGCGTAACGACCATCTACGACGGAGTAATGGGCATAGATGCAACCTGGAAACCCGGCTACCCAAACCCTTGCGAAACCCCCGAAGAGGTAACAAAGAAAGTTGAGAGCAGATGGGCAGAATATGGGTTCTAAGTAGGTGCTGAAATTTCCTTCGTAAATTTGTTTGATTTAGAAGATACCAAAGATCGCAAATGGCAGAGAATTTATTAGAGGTTAAAGGGCTAAAGAAGTATTTCCCTATTAAAAAGGGAGTATTCTCACAGACCGTCGGGCATGTGAAGGCAGTTGATGATGTGTCCTTCACCATCAAGCAGGGCGAGACACTTGGGCTTGTGGGCGAGTCGGGCTGCGGAAAGACCACCACAGGTCGCTGTATTCTTCGCCTCATCGAACCGACAGCCGGTTCTGTGAAGTACAAAGGTGAAGAGGTAACGACAATGACAGGCGACCGCCTACGCGAAATGCGTCGCCGGATGCAGATCATTTTCCAGGACCCATACTCCTCGCTCAATCCTCGTATCACCGTTGGTGGTATGCTCACCGAGATCCTCAAGGTTCACGGACTTCGCAATACTGAAGCCGAGATGAAAGACCGTGTTGAAGAGTTGCTCAAGACCGTAGGTCTTAATCCTCTTCATGCACGCCGTTACCCGCATGAATTCTCCGGCGGACAGCGTCAGCGTATCGGTATTGCCCGCGCGCTTTCGGTTGAACCTGATTTTATTGTTTGCGATGAGCCCGTATCTGCTCTTGACGTTTCGATCCAGTCGCAGGTCTTGAACCTCCTGATGGACTTACAGCAGAAGCTCGGACTTACCTATCTCTTTATTGCTCACGATCTCTCTGTTGTCAAGCATATCTCCGATAGAGTTGCCGTGATGTATCTCGGCGAGATCGTTGAGATAACCGATTACAAGTCGCTCTATGCTGACCCGAAAGCTCCGTACACGGAAGCATTGCTTTCTGCTGTACCGATAGCGAACCCGCGCGCAAAGCGTGACCGTATTGTTTTGACTGGTGATGTACCAAGTCCGGCAAACGTACCAACTGGATGTTACTTCCATCCTCGCTGCCCGAAGGTTATGGAAGAGTGTAAATCAACACATCCACTGCTTGCAGATGATAATGCAGGGCATACAGTTCGCTGTTTGATATACCCGAACAGCCACCCAGCACAGATAGCTACGAAAGCTGCATAATTATTTCAGGTTTCACACTCGATGAAGCCGAATATCCAAAAAGGATCTGATAAAGTACTGACGGCATCCAATGCCGTCAGTTTTTTTCGTGTGCTCCTTGTTATTCCCGTCTGGATTACCATCTCACAAGGATTAAAGGAGTGGACGCTGAGTATCATGGTCGTTGCATATCTTTCTGACCTACTTGACGGCTTTGTAGCTCGCATGACGGGGACAGTATCCGAGTGGGGGAAGGTCATTGACCCCCTTGCCGACAAAGTATTTGTCATTGTAGCTATTATTGCTCTGTATGTTCATGGCTACGTCGAGACATGGTATTTTCTCCTAATAATCCTACGCGATGCTCTGATTTTCGTTGCCGGCATATGGGCACAACGGAAACTTGGTGTTGTTCTGCCATCAAATTGGTGGGGGAAGGCAGCTGTTCTGACGATAAGTCTGACACTTTTTCTTTCGGTAATCGGAGTTTCCTACGATGTTTTACTGTTGAGTG
>DATDEW010000358.1:0-4418 GCA_036522935.1 Kapaibacterium sp. (SeqCode) | reverse complement strand
ATGGTGCTTCGATTCGCTTGTTGCCGTTGCATGCGGCAACAACGGGACGATCCTTCGCACAACGAACGGCGGAAAGGAGTGGTCAATGGATACAAGCCAGGGAACAGGTACTCTCTTCGATATTCATTTTCAAACTCCGCGAGTCGGGACTATCGTTGGTGAGTTCGGTACTATTTTACGAACCCGTGATGGTGGTATTACGTGGTCGAAGCAAAACTCCTGGACAACCAAAGATGATCTGCGTCGCGTAAGTTTTTATGATTCTTCTAATGGTATCGCATGTGGATTGCATGGAGTAGTGCGGATGACTGCAAACGGCGGACAGTACTGGGCTCCGGTAACATCCAATAACGACTCCATTGACTTTACTGATATTGCGTACATCTCACCTTCAGTTGTCATTGCTACAGCAAGCAAACTTGAAATGCCGGGAGGACCGGGCTCACTTGTAAAAAGATCGTATGTTATGCGTTCAACAAATCATGGTGTGATATGGGATAAAATATTAACCGTTAGTAGCGCAGGTGGTACCGAATATAAATCTCTTTCGTTCATATCCGAACGAACGGGATATTGCTTACGCAATAGTGGCAGTCCGACAGATGCCGCCATATTCGGTTCGTTCGTCTTTAAAACAACTGACGGCGGAGCTACGTGGGATACGACAGCATCGGCTGCGCATGTCTTTGGTTTTGGAATGTCATTCATCAATGAGCATAGCGGGACAATTGTCGGCGCAGACGGATTGACAGCTCATACATCCGACGGAGGTGAAACGTGGGCTGACGTCCCGAGCGGAACGTCGCTTGCTCTTCGAAGCGTAAGTCACGGTACGCTTAACGGTGCATTTGCTGTTGGCTATAAGACTGCTATCATCCGCCTAACAACCAATGATACGCTTGTAACGCCGCTATCAACACCTGTATCAGCTGCGTCGGGCAGTCAACTCTTGCGTAGTATCTATCCGAATCCGGCACATACAACGGTGACGTTCGAGTTTACTTTTGATGAGCCGATGGTAGCGGGTCTTGTTATCTACAACGTAGAAGGAAAACGTGTCGGCATGACGACGGATGCGCATTACCCGAAAGGCATATACACTCTTGAGTACGATGTCTCGAACTTCGCCGCCGGATCCTACTTCGTTGAGATCACAACTGATGGCCGCCGCGAGATGATGAAGTTTATTGTGCAGTAAGTGAAGCGTAAACTCTCCGCGTCCCCCTCTGCGTTCTCTGCATCTCTGCGGTTAAACTCTTCAAAGACTAACCGCAAAGGCGCAGAGGACGCAGAGAGAAGATCGCAAAGGAATATGTTTTTCTGTCTTTCAGGTGTCACAAAGCCACCCTTTCGCGGGTCTATGTGTATATGAAATATATACACCTTTTCGTCGTCGTCCTCTTTTTGCTTTCTTCATGTAGTGAGGATAGCATAAATACGTCATCTTCTACCAACGGTGGGAAACCTTATCTTGAGGTATTTCCGAGTAGTTTGAATCTCAATGAATATGAATACTTCAAGGTGAAGTATCGTGTCTCTAACTTCTCGTACGAAGATGAGGTCGATGTATTTGGCGATCTCGGCAATGGTGATACTGTTCTTGGTAGTTTTCAGGCAGATCGACAGGTGAGCGGTTGGTATGCTGATGCAGGGAATTATACGCTTACTCTTCGTGCCTATGATAGATTTGCTGATACACTCCTTGCCACAAAGAGCATACCCGTGACCATAGCCCCGGTTACTGTGACCGTCTCAGTCTCACCGGTAAATCTTGATACGACATTCAATTCCCAATATTCAACGTATCCAATCTTTTTTACAGCGAATACAAACGTAAATAATCAAAATTATTTTTTGTACTATGAATGGACAATAAGCGGCAACGGGCTTAATACCACTCAAGACCACACTGCGAATACTTACTATGGTTATTTCCCCGGACCAGGAACATATACTGTCAAAGTGAGAATGAAAGATTCGAAAACAAATGTAGTCAGAGCTATTGATTCAACAACCGTGACTATACGAGTAAAATAATTACTCGCTTTCTTCAGTAGTCCTCGGGCACACCCCGTGTGCGCTCTACGTTCTCACTCTATGAAAGAACTCATTCTTGTCGCGCTCGGCGGAGCTATTGGGTCGGTGGCGCGGTATGCGGCGGGGGGCGCGGCGCGGGCTGTGCTGCCGGAGCGGCACTTCATCGGGACGTTCGCCGTCAACATCATCGGCTCGCTTATTATCGGCGCGCTCTTTGCGAAGGTCAGTTCGCTTGGCGATGATATGTTTCTGCTTGCGGCAGTGGGTTTCTGCGGCGGGTTTACGACCTTCTCTGCACTCTCGCTCGAGGCGCTGCGGCTAATCCAATCCGGTGAAATAATGACGGCGCTCCTTTATGCCGTCGGCAGTGTTATTGTAGGACTGGGTGCATGTTGGCTGGGATATACCGCCTTCCGATGACCCGATACTAAGTCCCATACCACCAGAAAAATTATAGAATGACAACGAATTCTCAACATCCATGGCATGATATCACCTACGGCGAGGATGCGCCGGAAATACTTGAGTGTATCATCGAAATTCCTAAAGGCAGCAGAGCGAAATACGAACTTGATAAAGCAAGCGGCTTGCTCCGGCTTGATAGAGTGCTCTATTCATCGTTCTACTATCCCGCGAACTACGGCTTCATTCCGCAAACATATTGCGATGACCATGACCCGCTTGATATCTTAGTGCTTTCATCGGAAGTCTTCGTGCCGCTCTGCCTCGTGCGTGCGAAGGTCATCGGCGTCATGCGCATGTTCGATCAGGGCGAAGCCGATGATAAGATCATCGCCGTCGCCGATAACGATATGAGCGTCAGCCACATTGATAACATTGACGAACTGCCGCCTTACTTCACATCGGAGCTGCAGCATTTCTTCGAGGAATATAAAACGTTGGAGAACAAAACCGTCTCTATCGAGGAGTTCTTTGATAAGGATGTAGCACTTGAGGTAGTCCGCAAGAGCATCAGCGATTATAAAAAGATGTTTCCGCAGAACTGACCCATAACTTTGTGAACTTGGTGCCTGTGTGCCTTGGTGGTGAAAAGACTTTACCACCAAGGCTCCAAGACTCAAAGGACACCAAGAAGCTGCTACTTCTTCACTATCGTAAACTCAACTCTACGATTCTGCTGCCTTCCTTCTTCCGTGTCGTTTCCGGCGATGGGTTTTGATTTGCCGTAGCCCTTTGCGCTCATTCGTGCGGCGTCAATACCTTGCGCGACGAGATATGACTTCACTGACTGAATTCTATTCTCCGAGAGCTTTATGTTATCGCCGTCCTTACCGACGTTATCAGTATGACCAAGAAGTTGTATCTCAACAGATGCGTTTGTTTTTAAGAACGATGCAAGTCGGTTAAGATCAGGATATGACTCGGGGCGCAGTTCATACTTTGCAAAATCAAAGAACACATTGTTGATACGCACAACCTCGCCAACCTCTACGGGCACAAGATACAAGTCCTTCTTTACTTCCGTGTATTTATCGAGCTTCGTTGCATCGAGGTTGTCGCTTACGGGGAAGAACCCTTCCTTCTCTGCGCGGAAGCCATATCGTTTGCCGCGTGCAAGTGAGATCGTATAATCCCCCGTACCTGCTGATGAAGCAAGCGAACCGACTGCTGCGCCATCGGGTAATGATTCATAATGTATCTTCGCTTCTATCGGTTGTTTTGTTTTTGCATTGAATGTTTTCCCTGATACAAGAAAGAGCGGCATCGGCTTCGCGGCATCAGGAAGTTTGACGCGCACGATATCCGATTTACCAAGCGAATTCTTCTGTGATGAATAATATGCATACTCGCCCGATGCAGGCACAGTGAAGTACGCATCCCAATCATCCGTGTTCACATCGGGTCCAAGATTTTCCGGCTCGCTCCAGTTCAGCCATGAATCATCAAGCCGCCGAGTAAGATATATATCATTCGAGCCATGTGTTATACGCCCCGGCGTTGAGAAATAGAGCGTCTTATCATCAGCAGCGAGGAACGGTGTCATTTCATTGGCAGGTGAATTCACGACCGGCCCCAAGTTCATCGGCTCTCTCCACAAGCCATCAGGTTTTTTGAACGACACATAAATATCCCGTCCTCCGTAGGTAGTATCTCCTTCGCGTTCAATAACAATGATGTTACCGCCTGCCGATAAACCGACACTAACATACTTGCTCTTATTATCATACTTATCGAACTTCATCTCAACAGGCAATGTCCATCCCGATGATGTTCTCGTTGATAATGAAAAACCGCCGTACATTTTCCCGTCAGTGCCATACGTATTCATGCAGAGCGCTGTGTTGTTATCTGCAGAGATACCAATGATGTTGTTCCCACCTACATTATTGATCGGTGCACCAACATTCTCTGCTTTCCCC
>DATDEW010000357.1:0-7798 GCA_036522935.1 Kapaibacterium sp. (SeqCode) | reverse complement strand
TGTTCAATTAATGCTATCTTTTTCTTTCGTACCCAGCCCTTTAGTTCTTTTTCACGAGCGATAGCGTGTATAATATCATTATGCATTTCAAAGTGCACAAGGTATATACAATTATATTTGCTTGTAAATCCGGATATGAGTTTTTTCTTATGTTCAAATACTCTTCGTTGTAGGTCATTCGTGACACCAATATAAATTGTCCGTCTGCCGCTAGACATAATATACACAGAGTACTGATCCATACTTCAAATATACGAAATATTTAACATTCAGATCCTTCAGTCGCTAAGGCGACTTCAGGATGACACGTCTGGACTTCGCTTCGCTCAGGACTAACTGCTCTGGTCTATCAGACCGCGTCCTTCTTTATTCAACAGCCCCTTCTCTGCAAGGTCGTCTTTTACTTTATGGAGGATACCGTTGATGAACTTGCTGCTTTCATCGGTGGAGAAATCTTTGGCAATCTCGATAAGCTCGTTGATGGTCGCTTTCGGTGGTATCTCCGGAAAGTACATGAACTCAGCGATACCAATTTGCAGAAGTATCTTATCGATGAGCGCGACGCGCGCGAAATCCCAGTTCGCGAGGCGTTCAGTGATGACGGCATTGATCGCTTCTTCATTCGTGCTGAAGCGGCGCAGGAGGTCGCGCGCGAATTCCGTCCCTTGCTCGCCAAGCTTATCATCACTTGCGATGACGAGCGTGAAGAGTTGGTCGGTATCGCTGCCATTACCTGATGCCTTCGAGTAGATCGCCTGCATGACGCGTTCGCGTGCTAAGCGGCGACGCGAGAGCTTTTTATCGCGCTCGGGGTCGTTCTCAAATATCTCACCTGTCTCGATCTGAAGTTCTGTCTCTTCGGGAGACATTTCAAGATTCGAGCGGTAATAGAACCTGTCTTTTGGTTTTTCTTGCGGTTTGTCTGTCATCAGTAGAACCCAAACGAAGTTCTCTTGTCAATGATTTGCGCATTGGTCAACTTCTTTTGGTACCAGTCGGTAAATGCCTTCATGCGCTCCTCGGAATTTGCCCCTTTTTTGCCAATAGAAGCGTAAAACCGCTCACCTTCGTACTTTGTGCGGTAATACTCGACGTATCTGGTGCGGGAAAGGTCAGGCTGCGGGTTTCGGAGGTACTTGGCGCAGGTTTCTCTGTCAAATGCACCGATGGTGTTTACGAACTGCCCGCGTAATTCATCGGGCGGCTCTGCAAGCAGTCGGCTGATCACCTGTTCTTCGGTAAGAGCGAGTTTACGCTTCTCGATTTCTTCTTCGATCAAGATATCAAGGACGATCTTATCCCATGTCATATTCACATAGCGTGCGAATGCCGTATCAGTAACGACAGAATCACTCTGATTATCGCGGATGGTCTGCTTGAGCATATCCCTGTAGTCGCCGTAGTAAATGGGTATCTTGTTCACGATACCGACCGTATCAAGCGATTTATACTTCCGCGGCTTCTTTACCGAATCAAGCGGGGAAGACCAAACCGCAGAGACGCAGAGTAACGCAGAGAAGAGAAGAAACATGGTTCTTCTCCCCCATTTTGACCCTTCACTTTGTTCAGGGCATGCTTTTGAACTTTTACCTTTTGACTTGTTACAGACCAACGATCGTCTCCTCACAGATGTAATCTACTACTTTACGTATATCCTTCGTCTTGTTCCAAACTTCTATCTGTCTATCTGCGCCGGTGCCGTTATCCATAATGAACTTCACGCCGTCCTCAATGTACTTACGCGAACCGAGATCATCAACAACATCATCAATGAACTCAAGCAGTTCGGCGATAAGCAGACGTTCATCTTTTTCTTCTTCGATACCGAAATCAACAAGTTTGCCGTCAATGCCGTAGCGTGATGCGCGCCACTTGTTCTCCATAATGAGTGCGCGGCGGTACTGGCGATAGCCGAGGTTCTTTGCGCGAAGCTTATAAAGCTTTGCAGCAATTGCTTGAATGAGTGCTGCGATCGTAACTGATTCGCTGTAGCGCATCGGGATATCACAGATGCGAACTTCAAGTGTCGGAAAGACCGGATGCGGCCTGATATCCCACCAGATCTTCTTACCCGTATCAATACAATTTGTTTTGACAAGCAGCTTGACTAACCCGTCGAACTCGCTCCAGCTTTCGTAGCGGTCAGGGATGTTCGTACGCGGGTAGCGGTCAAAGATCTTTGTGCGGAAGCTCTTGATACCTGTATTCGAGCCAAGCCAGAACGGCGAGTTCACCGAGAGCGCAAGCAAGTGAGGCAGAAAATATCTGAACTCGTTCATGATCTGTATCTGCAGGTCGCGGTCTTCAATGCCGACATGCACATGCAAGCCGAAGATGAGGTTTGCGCGAGCGAGTAGCTGCATCTCCTCGACGAGCTTATCATAGCGCTCGTTCGGAAAGATCTTCTGGTCGCGCCAATCGGCGAAGGGATGCGTGCCTGCGGCGGCGATCTTGAGCCCCTGGGCTGTGGCAAGTTCGTTGAGGAATTGGCGGAGCGCCTTTACCTCTTTTTCCGCTTCCTCAACCGTCTTACAGACGCCTGTGCCCACTTCAGCGACCGATTGATGTATCTCGGGCTTGATGCGCTCGGCAAGGATGGTCTTGTTGCCTTCGAGTATCTGCAGGATATGCGACTTCAGGTCGCGCGATACGGGGTCAATGAGCTGAAATTCCTCTTCGATACCTATCGTCAGTGCCGGTGCTTTCGCCATGCGTGTTGTGTAGAAAATGTACCTGAATATATCCCAAAAAAAGGGAGGTTAGTTCGGAGGAAGATATATTCCCCCTCCACATACGCGGAGGGGGAAGCACAGAAGATTATTGTTTGATAAGCTTTACAGTTCGTATCTCCCCACCCGATGTAGAGATACGAGCATAATAGACTCCGTGAGCCCAAGCCTTCCCACTTACCGAGAACCTGTGGTCACCTTTTTGTTTATACCCGAGTCCCTCGCCATAGACCGACCTGCCGAGTTCATCGAATATATCAAGTCGAAGCATGGTAGAAGTAGTCAGTTCAACTTTCAAAGCAACTTCATCCGTGAATGGATTACGTTCAGCAGTTACATACGAGAGTCGAGGCGCGTTAGAAACAGCACCTCCCGAAACCACACCAGACTTTCCTCGCAATATCTCAAGATCAAGGTCTTCCAATGATGGAAGTGTTGTATCAAGTGGTGTAGCGATAGAATCTGTAACGGTGTCCCGCCATGTTTTTATTACTTCGTTCATGTAAAAACGATAATCTTCTTCGTAATCATCTATGAAGCCAAAGTTAAGGCATTTTCCTTCATCTTTAACATATTTCAATATTGCTAAAGCACCAAGACCATCTCCCTTACCTCTATTATCAACATAGTGGAAGGTATAGACTAATGCGCTTATATCAGCACACCAGTATCCACTATCTTGTGTATTCAAATATAATACGTCTTTGAGCCAACCTACATAGTTTATGTATCTGTTTGAATCAGTTTTAAGGAAGTCAAGGGAATAAGAAATATCACTAAATGCTCCCCATGCCCCGTCATAATTTGCACATTTTTCTATAAAGATCTTTCCTGTATCTACCGTACGTTGGTGAAAGTTGGATTGTGAGTTTCTATTTACTCTGTCTTCGAGCCAAGCACAGTCTGTTGTATCGACTTGTATTTGATGTTTATCTTGTAGATGGATTTTGTTTTGACCAAATGATATCACCGGCACGGCACAGAGGATGAAAAGGTAGATAATAATACGCATGTACTAAGTAATCTATCGCGAAGGAAAATAATTACAGGAAACCGAAGAAGTACCTTTTGCCCTGAAAGGGCAATGGTCAATAGCCAGTGGTGAAACCACTGGTAAGATAGCAGTAGGTATTTTAGAAGCCCTGAAAGGGCGATGGTAAACTATCGGTATCTAGTCTAATGTAAATGGCTGTAAAAACTACCATCGCCCCTTCGGGGCTCTGTGATGTGTGTTGTTTCTTTTTCCACGGGCTGACGCCCCTGGCTATTTACCTTTGTCCCTGCCGGGACTTGGGAGGGCACATTCAATGTGCCCCTATGGAGCCAAAATCGAGCATTTTTACATAAAATATATAGATTTTATGGATTTTGGTTTTTTATTTCGTATATTTGTATGCGGAAGTTCGGGGATGTTGATAGTTCAATAGTCGATAGTTTGATAGTTGGGGACTTCATTTGTGCCTTTGTGTTTAATTCTTCCGAATCACGGACTAAAGTCCGTCCCACTATCCGCCCTGTAACCTACCACCTAAAACCTACAACCTTCCCGCGCGGTGCACAATTATCTTCCAGTAAAATCAATAACTTACAGGCTAAAAAACGAGCTTCTTCTTGATGACGGTCTGCTCCAGGACGGGTACGATGGGGACGGTATCTATGGCGGAGGCGGTGCGGATATCTTCCTCGAAACCGAGTTCTACGAGGATGGCGCCGTGGTCACTGCCGCGAAGCGTCTCGAAGAGGTCAGAGCCGTACTCTCTGTAAAGCGAGAGGGCAGTCTTGGCTCCGTCGGTCAGTTCTATGAGGTTGCCCTTGCTAGCGAGCTCCTGAAGGAGCATACCGGCACAGACGGCATCCTCGAGCGAGAAATCACCGCCACGGCCCGAACAAATGATCGAGAGCGAAGAACGCTCTGCTTCAGGCAGTTCGGTGATGGCAGAAATGACAGCCGTCATATTGACGAATGAGCCGACATAGCAATGCTTCGCATGTCTTGCTTTTGTCAGCGCGACAGCACCGTTGGTCGTCGTGAGGATGAGCGACTTTCCGTCAACGACATCAGGAGTATATTCGGAAGGAGAGTTACCCAAATGAAAACCATTGATACGTTTCGCGCCGCGCTCGCCACAGAGCAGGGTGGAGGTCGAGAAGAGGTTACCGACGATCTTCATCGCCTGGTCAACCGTTGCGACGGGGATTATCTCCTTCGCTCCGGCACGCATCGCATAGCAGATCGTCGTCGAGGCGCGAAGCACATCGATAACGACAACGGTCTTCTCGCGAAGCTCGAGTTCGTCTAAGGTATGCGGATTGAAATATACTGTAGCCTTCACAAAGTGGGTAAAATGAGGCAACATAACTCTTTAACGATGTAGGAGGTTCGGCAGAAGATTTTACCACGAAGGAACGAAGGACGCAAAGGTCACGAAGGAACTTCACTCCATGAACGAACATTGTTTACTTGTATGAAAAAAGTATATCTACTACTGGCTGTATTGTTACTTGTCGGCTGCTCGAAAGAATCGGATGCGCCAAAGGCCTCGAATGATTCGCTCCTGCAAAAACCGCTTGATCTGACAAAAGACACTGTTGCAACTGCAAAGCCGATACCCAAAGAATGGTATGTCGATAAACGCAGGATACGGACACCGGAGCACCTGGCAACGATGAAGCGATTCACACCAACGCAGGTACGAGATGTGTATCATGATTTCAAACCGCTTCGCTCGGCTGATATGAGCAGCGAGTCAGATGAAGTTGTGAAATTTCTTGCAACAAAACAGATCACTCTGAAAGAACTCAAAGCGATCCTTGAAGAAGGCGACCGCCTCGGTTGGGCAACACCGCAGAAATGACGGCGAAGCACTCTGCCAAAGGCTCGCTCCTTATCCTCACTGCCGCACTCTTCTGGAGCACCGGCGGATTCTTCATCAAGTCCATCGAACTTGATGCATACAGCATCTCTCTCTGGCGCAGCAGCTTTGCAGCGATAACGCTCGGTATATTTTACCGATTGATGGTGAAGAAAGATGTACGCAAGAACTCATCATGGTTCAGCCCGCAGATACTTGTTACGTCGATAGTCTATGCCGCATTGCTTATCCTCTTTGTACTTGCTACAAAACTTACAACAAGTGCGAATGCTATCTTCCTGCAATTCACAGCTCCGATATACGTTCTGTTCTTCGAACCGATAATCAATAAAACAAAACTGAAGTCGGCAGATATTATTGCTGTTCTTATTACTATCGGAGCAATGGCTTTGTTTTTCGTCGGGCAGTTCGACAGCAGATCGGTATTAGGAAATATCCTCGCACTATCAAGCGGTATCTTCTTCGCTTGCTATACGCTGCTCTTAAAACATGAACGGACCGGCGAAGCAGGCAGGTGGCAGTCGGTTATTGTCGGTCATATCCTTATTGTTATTGCAATGGGTATCATGGCAATGATGGGTTCAATTCACCCAATGCCGCACTCGTCAAATGAATTTTTGATGCTGCTTTTCCTCGGAGTATTACAAATAGGAATACCATATTCACTTTTCACAGTAGGCATTCACACGGTGAGTGCATTAGATGCGCTTCTTCTATCGATGGTAGAACCGGTATTAAATCCGTTCTGGGTATTTATCGGCATCGGCGAAACGCCAAGCGTCTATGCCTTGATAGGCGGTAGTATCATCCTTGCAATTGTAGGTATCAGAGCGTGGCTTGCATTTCGGACAAGCCGCATCACACTTGATGTTACTTGACTCCGAAGAGTTGGATAATATAGTAGCTCATTGCAGCTATCGAAGCGGCGGCAGGGATAGTTATTACCCACGCCCAAACGATACGAGTTGCAACACCCCAACGAACAGCTGATAGTCTCCGCAAAGATCCTGCGCCAACGATGGCTCCGGTAATAGTATGAGTTGTCGAGACAGGAATACCGGCCGCGGCGGCACCCAAAAGAGTGAGAGCAGCAGATGACTCGGCAGCAAATCCGCCCATAGGTTTCAAAGCTGTGATCCTCATACCCATCGTCTTCACGATGCGCCATCCGCCTGATAGTGTACCCAAGCCGATAGCACCATGAGCAGCAAGAACTACCCAATAGGGAATATCAAATGTCGGAATAAGTTTACTTGTGTAAAGAACACCTGCAATGATACCCATCGTTTTTTGTGCATCGTTGGTACCATGTCCGATAGAATATGCCGCTGCAGAAAATAGTTGACCTCGTCTGAACCACTTATCACCAGACATCGGAGTTTTCTTATGAAACAATTTTGTGATAATGAACATAATGATAAGACCGAGTAGTAATCCTATCATCGGAGAAAGTACGATAAACAAAAGAGTCTTGATCCATCCTTCAGCAATGATCGGTGAGAACGATCCCTCTTTTGCAATAGCTGCTCCGGCATACGCACCGATCAGAGCATGTGAAGAACTTGTCGGAAGACCTAACCACCATGTGATCAGATTCCATACAATTGCACCGATCAGCGCGGCAAGAATTACATACGTTGTAACGACATTGATGTCGATCATCCCTGACCCGATGGTCTTTGCAACGTGTGTTCCGAACCCGAATGCAGCGATAAAGTTAAAGAAAGCTGCCCATACAACAGCTTGCCCCGGTGTCAGGACTCGCGTCGAGACGACCGTAGCGATCGAGTTGGCAGCATCATGAAAACCATTGATGTAATCGAAGATAAGCGCAATAGCTACAACGATCACAACGAGTGTCATTACCGGATCCATTGGTTATCCTCTATGCGTATTTAATGACAACTCCCTCGACAAGATTTGCGACATGCTCACATTTATCTATCGCTTCTTCGAGATCAGTAAGTATCTCCTTGAGCTTGATAAGCTCGATAGGATCTTTCTGTTCTTTAAAGAGACGTGCAATAGCATTGTGATAAATATCATCGGCAGCATTCTCGCATGTATTGATATCTTCACATGCCTTGAGTATCACATTTACGTTCTTCATGTTGTTCAAGAGCGGAACGGCGATCTCAAGGTTCTTCACTGCCTTCAGAAGAGTATCGGTAAGGTCACGGAATTCCTGTGGAAACA
>DATDEW010000356.1:0-4003 GCA_036522935.1 Kapaibacterium sp. (SeqCode) | reverse complement strand
AGAATATTTTCTTGTGGAGTGTGAAGCTAAAAGTGCTTCCTGTGCCCGGTGAGCTTGTGACCTTGATGGTTGAGTGATGCGCTTCGACGATGTGTTTACAGATAGCCAGCCCGAGTCCTGTCCCTCCCGGCGATGTCCGTGAGCGGTCCTTATCAACGCGATAGAACCTCTCAAATAGACGCGGCAAATGCTCGGCGCCGATTCCGATTCCGTTATCGGTCACTGATACCCGTGCGAAGTTCTCAGGCTCATTATCGAGCAGCTCTATTTTGACAGTTGTCCCCGGATTTGAGTACTTGATAGCATTATCAATGAGGTTGACCATCACCTGTTTGATACGCTCCTTATCTCCGAAGACCTCTACCTCATGATGAGGCAGGACGTTGCCTGAAAAGAATAGATCAATGGATTTACCGTGTGCTATTGGCTGCATTTCAGCTACAACATCCCTCAGGAACGGCTGAATGTCAAAGAGCCGAAAGCTCATCCGCATCTCGCCTGATTCAATGCGGCTGATATCGATAAGATCGTTGAGAAGGGCATTCAGGCGCGTTGCCTGCGCTTGTGCACGCTCGAGGAAGTCGCGGTTGACAGTAGGGTCATCAATAGCTCCGTCAAGGAGCGTCTCGATAAAGCCTTGAACGGCAAAAATCGGGGTGCGAAGCTCGTGGCTGACATTGCCAAGGAATTCGCTGCGGATCCGCTCCAGCTTTTTGATAGCGGCAAGATCCTGTGACTGCTTTTCAGCTATCTCATTAATGGAAGCCGCCAAGCTGACAAGTTCGTCGGGCACCTCATTTGGTCCATGATAGGATACTTCTAATCTTCCTTCTACAATCCCTGTTGCCTGTGGTACAAGGTCTGCTATGGGCTTCACAAGGCGTCTGGAATGAATATATGCCAGTGGAATGGCAAGTACGAAGATGACGCCCTCGATGATAAAAGCCGAGGTACGGAAATTCCCTTCAGAGAGATAGAGTGCAAAATCGCCAATGAGCATAGAAGCCGCAAGGAATACAAGCGGTACAACAAATGCCTTATTGCGAAGCGAAGCCAAGATCGGTAATTATAACTTACGAATTAGCAATTACGAATTCGTGTAAAAATACGAAGAAGTTGTTGCCGCTATTCGTAATTCCTAATTGACAAACCGGTAGCCGACACCTTTAACGGTCTCGATGCGGTCACCGATCTTCCCGAGTTTATCCCTGACCTTGAAGATATGTACATCAACGGTACGTTCAACGACATACGAACCCTCACCCCATACCTCGTTCAAGAGGGTGTCACGGCTAAAGACTCGTCCCGGATGGGCACAAAGGAAATAGAGCAGTTCAAACTCTTTGCGAGGTAAAAATACCTCTTTGCCTGCAAGCTTTACTCTGTAGCTTTGACGGTCGATCTCTAGCTCTTCGATAACGATCTTTTCGTCGCCTGTATTATCGGATAGCTTTGGTGTAGAAGTAGCAGAGCGGCGTAAGAGCGATTTTACCCGTGCTACGAGTACCCGAGCGGATACCGGCTTTTGGATGTAATCATCAGCGCCTAGCTCGAGGCCAACGATCTGGTCAACTTCCGAGGAACGTGCTGTCAGGAATATCACGGGGAGGTTTTCCCATGCCTTATTCGCTCGTATGCGTTTGCATACCTCGAAGCCGTCAAGACCGGGCATCATAATATCAAGAACACAAATGGATACTTTGTGGTCAGCAAGCTGCTTAAGCGCCTCGTTTCCGTCAGCTGCGGTCAGGACGGCAAAACCCTCTTTAGAGAGGTTGTAGGCGAGTAGGTCGCGAATGTCTTTTTCGTCGTCAACGATGAGAACGGTTTTTGTCATGAGCTCTTCTTTTGAAAGTTCTGTCATCGTTTTAACAGTATAGATTTACGGCAAGTGCTCTCTTACCCCCTTATAACGCCTAAGTTATAGGAATGATAACAGTTACGTAACGCAATGGTAACACAGGAAGAGCTTTTTGCCAATATGTAGGGTAAAAGCCGTATTTTTGCACCATTATAATCATAGAGAAATCCAGTGGATATATTCCAGAAAGCATTTGATTTTACAAGAGCCGATGATGTCAAGAAAGCCGGATACTACCCGTATTTCCGTGCTATTGAAGCCAACGAAGGTCCTATCGTTCGCATGGAAGGTAAAGACGTTATCATGGCTGGTTCGAACAACTATCTTGGTCTGACAAGAGACCCCAGAGTTATCAATGCCGCGCTTGATGCCGTCAAACAATACGGTACAGGCTGCTCCGGCTCACGCTACCTTACAGGCACACTTGATATTCATATTCAGCTCGAGCATGAGCTAGCAGAATTTTTAGGAAAAGAGTCATGCTTGCTCTTCTCTACAGGTTACCAGACTGCCCAAGGTGTTATCCCGTCGCTTGTCGGACGTGGTGAGTATGTGATAAGCGATAAAGATAACCATGCCTGTATCGTCGTTGCCAATCTCATGACGAAGGGTATGTATGGCGAGGTTGTTCGCTATAATCACTTTGATAATGCCGATCTTGAGAAGCGTCTGGCAAAGCTGCCAATAGATGCGGGGAAACTTATCGTTACCGATGGTGTCTTCTCGACCACAGGTGAGCTAGTCAACTTGCCGGAGATCATTACTCTTGCTAAGAAGTACAATGCACGTGTCATGGTTGACGACGCGCATGCTTCGGGTGTTGTCGGCTTAGGTGGACGCGGTACAGCAAGTCACTTTGGGCTTGTTGATGAAACCGATCTTACGATGGGGACATTCTCAAAGACGTTTGCAAGTCTTGGTGGGTTTGTTGTTGGCGCAGAGCGTGTCATTAATTACATTAAGCATACAACACCTGCGCTCATCTTCTCTGCAAGCCCTACGCCTCCGTCGGTAGCAGCAGCACTTGCAGCACTTCGTATCTTGCGCGATGAACCGTATCGTATGCAGCAGCTTCTTGATAATGCGCAGTATATGCGTGAGAACTTCAAGAAGATCGGATTTAAGATTATTGAGAACAATACAGCTATTGTGCCGGTCATCGTCGGCGATGACGTAAAGGCATTCGTCTTCTGGCGCAAGCTCTATGATGCAGGTGTATTCGTTAATGCGTTTATATCACCCGGCGTGCCTGATGGTATGCAGATGATGCGCACAAGCTACATGGCTTCGCATGAAAAGCATCATCTTGATCGTATCCTCGAGCTCTTCCAGGAGATAGGTGAAGATGTCGGAGTACTTGATGAACCGGAGATAGGTATCACTTCTGCCGAAGAGAATCGCACAGCAGTAGCAGCAGAGTACAAGCTTTCAGGAAAGCTCAAAGTTAGCGAAGCATCTTCTCGTAAAGAGAAGCTTCGCTTCATGCGAATGGTATGGGACATCTATCAGGGGGCACCCAACTGGACTCCGCCGCTTGAGATGGATAGAATGCGCCTGATCGATGAGAAGCGTAACCCGTTCTATAAACATGCAGAAGCAAAATTCTTTATTGCCGAGGACAACGGTAAGGAAGTTGGTCGCATTGCCGCTATTATCAACCACTCACACAATACACTCCATAGCGATAACATCGGCTTCTTTGGATTCTTTGAATCAGTGAATAATCAGGAAGTAGCAAATATACTTTTTGACACTGCAAAAGATTGGTTGAAGTCCAAAGGCAGGACGGCAATTCGTGGACCTATCAGCCCATCTATTAACGATGAAGTAGGTATGCTGGTCGATGGCTTTGATCACCCTGCAGCATTTATGATGCCGTATCATTTGCCTTATTACGGTAAGCTTCTCGAGAACTACGGATTTGCCAAAGAGCAAGATATGCTTGCATGGCATCTTGATGCTGAGAAAACGCTTTCACCGAAGCTCAAGCGTGTTACTGACCTGATGCGCCAGCGCAGCGATGTGAAGATACGCTCACTTGATATGAAGCACTTTAATGAAGAGGTAGATCTCATCAAAGAGCTTTACGCAAAGGGATGGGAAGAGAACTGGGGTGCAGTGCCGCTGACCGATGATGAGATA
>DATDEW010000355.1:0-3995 GCA_036522935.1 Kapaibacterium sp. (SeqCode) | reverse complement strand
CGCTTCGTGACAACACTCGTGACAACGATCTCTTCAAGACCTTTGATATCAAGCTGGAGAGCAACATCTTTAACGACCTCTTCTCCTGCGGCAACAACTACTGTTGCTGTGAAAGCTTTATATCCTACATAGGTAACTTTCATCTGATACGAGCCGGCAGGTACATCAGATATTTGGTAGCTACCATCTTTCTTGGAAATTGCTCCTATTTTCTTGGCATTTGGCGTGCCCGATGGAGTAAGTGCGACCGTTGCAGAAGGTAAGACTTCGGCTGTACCGGCGTCGGTTACTTTTCCCTTTACAATTCCTTGTGCATTGGACATATTTGTCGATACGAGCACGAAAAACGTAATAGAAAGTAATCGTCTCAAGAGAGAATATTTATTCATCATTAGAGTACGAGTGAATGAAAGTGAAAAATGAGTCTTTAACTAAACTGTCGAAACAACACAACTCAAAGCATATTAGGAGCTATGCCTCCTTTAAAACCTCGGAGATGACATAACTCCGTGCTACAATAATAAGCAATTTTTCACAAATATGGACTCAAAAATGAATTTTTTTTAAGGGAAGGTGGAAATACTGGTTATTAAACAGGTTACAGAGGAAAGTTGTGGAGCTGAGGGGACTCGAACCCCTCACCTTTTGAATGCCATTCAAACGCTCTACCAGATGAGCTACAGCCCCAAATTGTGCCCGTAAAACGACGTTACTGATAGAGAGGTTTCAATTTAAGAGTTCATGAACTGTCTATCCAAACTACGATACTGAATTGCCTCGCTCAAATGTGCGGTTGAAATATCCTTTTCGCCTGCAAGGTCAGCTACTGTCCGTGCAACTTTCAAGATTCTGTCATAGGCACGAGCAGATAGTCCCATCCTCGTCATAGCTTTCTTCAGCAGCTCTCTGCCCTCTTCGGAGATAACACATACATCCTGAACCAGTTTTGAAGAAAGGTCAGCATTCTTATAGACCTTCTGTCTCGGATTCTTGGTGTTCCACTCTTTATATCGCTCGTGCTGGATCTTCCGTGCACGAATCACCCTTTCGCGTACAGATTCTGACCTTTCACCCGTTGGCTTCTTAGCAAGTTCTTCAAGCTTTACCTTTGGCACTTCGATGTGTAAGTCTATCCTATCAAGCAGTGGACCGGAAATTTTTGCAAGATATCTCTGCGACGCCGGGTCGGTATAGTACGTAGGCGGTCCATCAGAGCTAAAGTCACCTCCGGGAGTTGGATTCATCGCACACACAAGCATGAAGTTGGTCGGGTATTCCACTGACATTTTAGAACGAGAAATGGTAACCACTCCATCCTCCAATGGTTGGCGTAGCACTTCAAGTACATTTCGCGAAAACTCCGGCAACTCATCAAGGAAAAGAACTCCGTGGTGCGCAAGCGATATTTCTCCTGGACGCGGGTTACCGACTCCGCCACCAACAAGTGCGGCGTACGATATAGTGTGATGAGGTGACCGGAACGGTCGTGTTGTAATAAGCGGCGTTCCATCACCGAGAGTACCTGCTACTGAATGTATCTTCGTCGTCTCAAGAGCTTCATCGAAGGTCATTGGGGGCAAGATAGTTGGGATACGTTTTGCAAGCATGCTTTTCCCGCACCCCGGTGAGCCTATCATTATTACGTTGTGTCCTCCTGCTGCAGCAACTTCTAATGCTCGCTTAACCTGTTCTTGCCCCTTTACATCTGCGAAGTCAAGAATATTATGCTCGGCTTCATCAAGAAAGAGTTTATCAAGATCAACTGTCGCTCTCTCAAGCACAGAAACATCACCGAGAAAATCAACTGCGTCCTTAATGTTCTCAAGTCCGTAGACTTCTATATCGCTCACAAGTGCTCCTTCATGGGCATTTGCTTTTGGAATGAGCATTCCCTTGAGCGTCGGAATTTCTTTCTTCATCTCGCGGATCTTCAAGGCGATATTGAGTACGCCGTGGATCGGTCGGATCGAACCATCAAGCGCAAGTTCGCCAAGGGTAACATATTGATTTAGCTTTTGACTATCAACTACACCAGTGGCTGCAAGTAAACCGAGGGCTATCGGAAGATCGAACGCGCTCCCCTCTTTGCGGATATCAGCCGGTGCAAGATTGATCGTGATGCGTTTACTGAAGTCGAAGTTGAGTCCGGCATTTTTCATCGCCGCAATGACTCGTTCCTTACTCTCTTTGACAGCGGAGTCGGGTAAGCCGACCATGATGAAGTTGGGTGACATATTTTCTATGTGCGACTCTATCTCGATCGGATATGCGTCGATACCTTGGGTTGTGCCTGAATAGCAGCGTGAGAACATGCTCATATTGATGGTGCCTAAATGGTTATGCTCTAAAATACAAACAAGAACGGCGGTACTCCTAAAAATTTGACGAATTTTATGAAGTACTAGTGCTATACTTCCGTTAAACTAATACCGCCATCTACTGTACGATGGTAGCAGAAACCGGCTTTTTCGTGTACTTCATTGCCCGTTGAGCGTTATACTCAGGCGTGTTCGGGAGGATAGCCGGTACGGGATCTTCGCGTTGACCGGTCAGGTAAAACTTAATGAGCTTTCTGGCAATAGGTGCAGCAACGGCTCCGCCGAAACCGGCATTCTCAACCATCACACACATTGCGATCTTTGGTTTATCATACGGGGCAAAGCAGACGAACCATGCATGATCTTTACCGTGAGGGTTTTGTGCTGTGCCTGTTTTGCCGGCGATGTCACATTTTAGTCCCGGCGTTTCGGCAGAATGCGCCGTTCCGCCCGGCTCATGGACAACTCCCCACATTCCACGTCGGACGATCTCGATGATGGTATCAGCAACAGGTACTTTTCGGCGAAACGGGATAACATCTTCCCACTTCCCTTTTTCGGTATTATAAATTGCTCTGGCAATATGCGGCTGCACCCACGTCCCGCGATTTGCCCAACAAGCGGCATATGCTGCTTGCTGCATCGGCGTAACGCCAACCTCACCCTGTCCGATACCCTGACTGACGGTATATCCTTTCGTCCAGCCTTTTGGATAGAGCTTATCCATGCGTTTGGTATCAGGTATAAAACCGTTACCTTCGTATGCAAGATCAACACCCGTTGCCGAATCAAATCCAAAATACTTTGCATACTTACGCATGGAGTCAATCCCAAGCTTGAGAGCCATACTATTATAGAATGCATTGCATGACTGAACGATCGAGCGATGGATGTTTATCGTACCATGAAAACCATCATCTTTATATGTATGATTACCATAGGTGAACGAGCCGACACATCCGAACATATAGTTCAGTGGTATCGTCCGTGTCTGCATACATGCTGCTGCCATCATGAGCTTCCATGTTGAGCCGGGCGGATACCGTGTTTGCGTAGCGCGGTTATAGAGCGGATTGGATTTATCGAGCATTACTGCCTGATACTCTGCTTTTGTTGTACGTCCGCTAAAAATATCCAGATCAAAATCGGGTTTACTTACAAGAGAAAGTATCTCGCCCGTATTCGGGTCCATTGCAACGACAGCTCCGTGATGAGCATCCATCAACTGCTCGGCATAGATCTGCAAGTCAACATCAAGCCCAAGCTGTACGCTTGAACCGTCAACAGAATTTACGTCTGCTTTACCTTCTTTGAATCGTGCTTGCCTTTGTCCTTTTGCATCGACGGCGACGAACTCGTATCCTTTAATTCCGCGAAGTTCGCGTTCGCGTTTAAACTCCATTCCCGATGTCCCGACAATATCACCTGGGTGGTAATATTCACTATCATCAGACTGCTTCGATCTCTCAAGCATCTTCTCTGATATTTCCTTCGTATATCCGAGCAGATGGGAAACACGGACAGGTGCGATATACTGGCGCTTTGATTCGTAGGAAACATCTACGCCCGGCAAATCTGCATAATGTTCTTCAATACCGGCGATCAGCTCCGGTGTTGCATCGCTCCATATCTTGATCGGCTGAAATCTAGCGTAAGAAGCATTCTGTTTTATCTTTC
>DATDEW010000354.1:0-2410 GCA_036522935.1 Kapaibacterium sp. (SeqCode) | reverse complement strand
TCGGTAAGCAGTATGTTCACATCATGCCATACGAGCCGCGCAACCCGCACCATGAGCGTTACAACGCCGGCTTCGCTCCGACCGAGAAGCTTCGTAAAGAGATGGAGAAGACCTGCATCCTGATATGCGAAACGCTTGGATATGATTTCAATACGATAGAGTTTGCTGTGAAGGATGGCATTCCGTATGCTATCGACTTCACGAACCCTGCGCCTGATGCAGAGAAGTCATCTGTCGGTGAAGAGAATTTCGAGTGGATACTTGATACTGCTGCGAAGTATCTCATTGACGAGGCAGTAGAGTCAGCCAAGAAGAAAAAAGCTACAAAGAAAAAGCAGAACTGGCGCGAGATGATTCTTGCGTAAGATTTACCCTCATCCCTAACCCTTCTCCCTAAGCGGGAGAAGGGGACAGAAAAATTATCTCACAACTTGTACCAGTCCTGAAGTAAAATTACTTCCTGCTTTGATGCGGTAGTAATACGCTCCGATAGGAAGTTTAGTCAGATCGAGAGTTTCGTATTGCTTTCCGATGCTGTGATGACTCGTTGGAATGTTCATCACTTCTTCGCCGAGAGTATTGACAATTGAGATGGTCACGTAGCTTTCTTCGGGAAGTTCATAGATTATCGTAGCCGTTGTTGAGACGGGATTCGGAACGATCATAACTGATGAAGTAAATGCATCACGCTTCGAGACACTGGTTGCCGGTTTATAAATTTCGGCAAGCACTGCTATCGCATAATCATTAAGTAGTATATCGCCTTTGGCTTGATCAGCATTCATATACATCACAAAGCTGACACTATCGCCAGGGATATTGAACATATACGAACCGAAGCCAGGTAACCCACCGGTATGACCATAGAGGTCGCGTTGGCCGTACATATTAAACGGAACAACGGCAGTACCTAATCCATACCGTGAACCGTCTTTCCACGTATGATAATCTATCATTTTCGCGCGGAGCGTTGGACTGATGGCATCAGCTTCATAGAGCCACTTGACCCACTTGACAAGGTCGCTTGGTCTTGATACAATGCCACCCGCGGCATGAGCCATTGAGAGTTGTCCTGTTTTGACAAGGTCTCCAATATCATAGTGTTCATCGACTGTGTCATTATCGCCTATCCAGTTATGAGCGAATGTTCCTTTGATGCTGTCTTCCCATCCGATGAAGGTATGGTTGAGGCCAAGTGGGGTAATAAACTGCTTATGAACCAGATGACCGAACGACTTACCGGTTATCTTTTCAGCAATAAGACCAAGAAGGAGAAAATTCGTATTGCAATATTTATAGGATGTACCTGCATTGAAGTTCTTCGGCCCGACATATTTGAATAGTATCGTATCCGGTGACATTACTTTGTCTGCATTATTGAGATATGTTTCATTCAATACTGCAAGAGTGGGGTCGTCGTTCAAGTAGTCATAAATGCCGCTCGAATGATTAAGCATCTGTTCAATAGTGATGTTCGTATCAACATTCGGATAGGGTCCGATGAATTTCTTGATCGGGTCGGAGAGCGAAAGTATTCCTTCATCAACCATCTGCAAGATAATGGCTGTTGTAAATGTTTTTGTATTGCTTGCTATTTCAAAGAGAAGGCTGTCATGCATCGGGACTCCTTCATGCGACTGGCCGACACTGCCTGACCATTGTGGCAGACCGGGGACAATAACGCTTGCCGATACTCCGTGTCTGCGATGTGGTTTGGTAGCAGCATAAAGCGCATTCATCACATTTTGAATACGAGTCGGAAGCGTCGTGTCAATGGCAAGAATTCTTGCGCCGCTCGATGCAGGGAATGAAATACGTATCGGTTGTGGCGGAGTCAGCTTTGCCGAATTCTTGAGCCAGATAGGGTTGTCATTCCTCACCTGCGCCGAGGCAGAGAGGGTAATGAAAGCAAGCAGTAGTAGGTAGTAAACTCTCATAAAGAAGTAGAGATTATTAGAAGATATTCAACAGCAACAAACTGATATTCGGTTGCGGCAGTCGTTGAGAAGATGTACCCTTTTGCCTCCCACTTTCCCCCCATGTCTTATTTTTGAAGAAAGGACTTTGTCTCCCCCATGATACATGTTTGAAGATTCGAAAGGGCGCGGCGAACGCCAAGCCCGGGCTATAGTGCTGGTTGTGTTAGTCATCGAGGCGGTGTGGGTATTTTTACATAGATACCTGCCCGGCGATGCAGCGCTATGGTCGCTACAATCGGATCTTATCCATTCCCATATCACAAGTGCTACCAACGACGGCTTCTCGCTTATCCCATTCCCTGCGGCAAATGTACTGGCTCCGTATATCTCATGGGTATTTAGTCTGCTCTTCGGCAGTGAAGTAGCAATGCGGCTATGGATGGCTTTTGGGGCGATCTTGCTTCGCGGCGGTGCGATGCTATCATTGCTAT
>DATDEW010000353.1:0-2654 GCA_036522935.1 Kapaibacterium sp. (SeqCode) | reverse complement strand
ATTCCGTTCGGGTAAGCTCGGCGTCATGGAATACTACAACATGCAGAACATTCAGGCAGACACCGGCATGCGTAAAGCTATCGCCGAGGGTTCATCCCCTGATATGAGTGCAATGGGCGGCAGCTCGACGACATCGAATGCATAGGAGGGAATTTTCTCTCGTTCAAAGCATTTGTAGTAAGTGACAATATGCAAACCTACAATTCTATACAAGAGCGCGTCCAGTACGCGCTCAAGGACCTTCCCCCAAAAGCAAGTCTTCAAACTGCTGCTATTCGACTTATGTACTTAGCCGAAATAGAGGAAGGGTTACGATCAAGTATCGAGGAGCCCTTGCTTAGTACCGAAGACGCGCTGAAGGAGATTGAATCATGGTATACGTCAGATGGTCGCGAAGAGCACTAGACCGAATCAGGCAAATTCATAACTACATTGCTCTTGACGCACCTGATACTGCACGCAAATATGCCGAAACATTAATTCGCTCAACTGATCGCCTTGTTATGTTACCTCTGTCAGGTCGTATCGTACCTGAATTTGAGCAAGAGAATATCCGCGAAATAATAAAAGGAAATTATCGCATCGTCTACAAAGTACTTTCAGATACGGAAGTAATTATTCTTACAGTGTTTCATTCTTCACAACTATTACATATTAGCGATATCTAATATATGCTCATTCGCTCTATATCTGGTTTACGCGGACTCACTGATGTCCCGAACGGACTTACAACTGAAGTCGTCCGTCTTTATGCTGCATCGTTCGCTACATATTGCAAAGGCATCATTGCTGTTGGCTATGACGGCAGGCAAGGCGGAAAAGATATTTACGACTTCGTGTGCAAAACGCTTACCGAATACGGATGCGATGTCTTTGCGCTTGGTATGGTCCCGACACCAACAGTGATGTTCGAAGTTGAGAATGATATTAGCATTCACGGAGGGATCTCCGTCACAGCAAGTCATAACGGACAAGCATGGAACGGGATGAAGTTCATCGCATCAAGCGGTCTCTTCCTTGATAAAGAACAGAATGAATCTCTTTGGGAGATCATCGATTCTAACCCACCCGCACCAAGCCAGACAAAAGGAAATATAACTCTACGAGAGGATATTGCCGATAAACACATCAAATCTATATTAGCGATACCATTTCTTGATATAAAAAAGATACGGGAGCGGAATTTCAAAGTTGTGCTCGATACAGTAAATGCAAGCGGCTCGTTCATTCATCCAATGCTCTTAGAAGCGCTTGGCGTTACGAATGTGATAGGAATTGCAACTGACGGCTCCGGCATCTTCCCTCATCCGCCTGAACCCGTCCCGCAGAATCTTACTTCATTATGTGATGCAGTTCGTAGTAACAATGCTGATATTGGCATTGCTATTGATCCTGATGCCGATCGATGTGTATTCATCATGGAGAACGGCGAGCCATTCAGTGAAGAGAACACTATCGTCATTGCCACAGAAGAAGTACTAAAGTATTCAGTAGAAGGTCAGCATGTAGTTGTGAATCTCTCGACCACACGAGCTGTAGAAGATATTGCCGCTCAATACGGTGCAAAAGTATATCGCACGCCTGTCGGCGAGATAAATGTAGCAAAGAAGATGCACGAGCTTGATTCAGTCATCGGCGGTGAAGGTTCAGGAGGGGTTATTTATCCTGAAGTACATACAGGCAGAGATTCACTCGTTGCAGTAGCTCTCGCGCTCAATAACCTTGCTGCAAGCGGGATGAGCCTATCCGAGAAGAAAGCAAGTCTGCCGCAGTACGAAATAGTCAAATCAAAAATTGACCTTGAAAGCCCAGAGCAAGTGAAGGAAGTGCTTGCATCTGTGAAAGCAAAGATGTCACCAAAAGCTAAAAGCGTTAACGAAGAGGATGGTTTACGTTTTGACTTCGGCAAGAGCTGGCTTCATGTCAGAGCATCAAATACAGAACCCATCATTCGTCTCATCGCCGAAGCACCGACAACGGAGGAGGCCGAGAGATTAATCTCGTAAGGATTCGCCGCGCATGTTATTCGATGCTTCCTAATTCGCAACTTTTACTATTTTCATCTCTTGCTCTGCTCCATTGACTCGCAGCTTGGCAATATATGCTCCCGTTGCCAGATCCTTTGTATTGAACTCTCTGCTATGTTTGCCGGCATCGAGTATCTCACTAATGAGAGTTCTTATCTTTTGTCCCAATAGGTCGTATATGTCCAATATGACATACCCGCGTTCTAAGAGAGTAAAGTTTAGGGTTGTATAATCAGTGAACGGGTTAGGATGGTTTGCTTCAAGTGTGAAAGCTGTAGGTTGTTCGCTCGGGGAGACAGCTGATGGTATTAATTCAGAAAGTGGGCGGCGCCATACACCTCGTTGGGTAGCAGCGAAGAGATATTCGCCAGAAACCTTAAGAGAACGTACATCCGTTTCGGTTAATCCTGCATTTATTTCTTTCCAACTTGCCCCATCATTTGTTGAAAGAAAAATACCACCGCTATAAGTACCAGCAAATAGAGTGGAGCCGTTTATTAGTAATGAGCGAATGAGTGTATCTGTTAATCCAGAGTTTTGTTGTGTCCAGATAATACCATTATTCGTTGAGAAAAAAATTCCTCTAGTTGTACCAGCAACTAAGTTGACTCCCTCTACAACCAAGCT
>DATDEW010000352.1:0-2104 GCA_036522935.1 Kapaibacterium sp. (SeqCode) | reverse complement strand
ACCTTATCTACATTGCATTCTCGAAGGCAGCGCGAGACAGCATACACATCATCATCAACCCCAAGACAGAACTTGAGCGAGACTTGCGGCATAAGTCCGTTGTGCTTGGCATAGCCCTTGGAATGGGATACGTCTTACAATTTATCGGGCTTGAAACTACGACGACATCAAAGTCTGCGTTCCTTACGGCAACAACTGTCGTCTGGACTCCGATGCTTGCAATACTCATAACAAAACATGTACTGAACCTGCCGACCATCTTTGCGATCATCACTTGTCTTATCGGTATTGTCCTTTTGACGCATCCATTCCCACTCGAAGAGATTGTCATCGGTGATGTGTATTCACTCGGTTGTGCGATGTGCTTTGGTGTCTATATCTTTCAGCTTGACCGTATCATGCCCAAAGCACTGGAATATGAGCATAGTGAAATTCGCGCCGTGATGATGGTGAGTGCATTGCAGCTTGTCGTTGGAGTGGTGGCAATACTTTTGGTAATGCCATTTGCAGAGACGCCGCATGTCGAGTTCACCGGAAGATACATCGCTGCGCTTCTTTATACGACTCTCTTTGCAACAGTCCTTTCGACATATATCCAGTCAATGTACCAAAAAGAGATAACGCCCGTAGCTGCAACGCTCATCTACACACTTGAGCCGGTAGCCGCAGTTATCGTCGCCTACATCTTTTTGAACGAACAGTTCACCGCTGGTGAATGGATCGGTGGAGTATTGATCGTTGGAGGGATGCTTCTAGGACAGATAAAACAATAACGTATTATGCCCAGCTTTCGTAAAGACGCAAAAATAACGGTTTCGAGTGGTGATGGTTTTCGGCTTGCTGACTTTGATCCGGGTTATACAGACAATTTCTCTAATATCGAAGAAGCAAAAGAAGACCTGAAAAAAGATATCGAGAAGAACGGCAAGTATCAGGAAAAGCAATACGCCGATGGGCGGCATGCCATCCTTATCATTTTTCAGGCAATGGATGGTGCAGGAAAAGACTCGACCATCAAACATGTGATGACAGGACTGAATCCGCAAAGTGTACATGTCACAAGTTTCAAGAAGCCGTCGCTTGCCGAACTTGCACATGACTTTCTTTGGCGCACATCGCTCCACTTACCCGAACGGGGACATATCTCTATCTTCAACCGCTCTTACTACGAAGAGGTACTTGTCTGTAAAGTGCATCCCGAATTTATATTGGGACAAAAGATAGCCGATATAAAGACAGTGAAGGATGTTGATGAGAAGTTCTGGAAGAAACGATACGATTCCATCCGTGAGCATGAGAAACATCTTCATCGCAATGGGACTACGGTAGTAAAATTCTTCCTGCATGTCTCAAAAGAGGAGCAGAAGAATCGCTTCCTCGAACGCATCAACGACCCGGAAAAGAACTGGAAGTATAACTCTGCCGACATAGGAGAACGTAAGTTATGGGATGAGTATATGTCCGCATACGAAAAGGCAATAACAGAAACAGCGACTGAAAACTCACCTTGGTTCATCATCCCTGCCGATAACAAATGGTTCATGCAGATGGCTGTCGGGGATATACTCCATGATATATTTAAATCCCTGGACTTGCAATTCCCTGTATTATCAGAGAAGGAAAACACCGAGCTTGCAGAAGCAAAGGAACAGCTTTTGCGAAACCTTTAGCCATTTTTCGTGTCTACTATATAGGAGAGTTCTTCTGTATAGCAGACCATCCCCATTGACGATGAAAAAGAGAGCATTTTTAGTATATCTACTGGTCTTCATGACGTGCGGGATAGCAACCCTCCACGGGCAAAGTACGCCGTATGGCAAAAACAAAGTTCAGTACCGTGAGTTCAACTGGCGGTACATCCAGTCAGAACATTTTGATGTTTATTATTACGACGGCGGCAAAGAGCTGGCTGATTTTACAGCAGAGGTGGCAGAGCCCGCATTAGCAAGCATTCAGAAAACATGTCACTTCGATATTACCGACCGTATCACAATAATCATTCACAATTCGCACAATGATTTTCAGCAGACAAATGCTGTCGGCGAATATCTTCCCGAAGGTGTTGGCGGAGTAACCGAGTTACTAAAGAACCGCGTCATACTCC
>DATDEW010000351.1:0-2935 GCA_036522935.1 Kapaibacterium sp. (SeqCode) | reverse complement strand
CATCAAAAATGCCTATAATTTGCTTATTTGCTATAAATTAGCAATAAAATTTCGCTTTTTGTGTGGTGTACCAGGATATTTCGTATATTTGTATGTCAGAAAACAAGTGGTCAGAGGTTAGTGATCAGTAGCCAGTTGGATTCATCCTATGACGGACTAAAGTCCGTGCCACTACCACCTGTAACCTAACACCTACAACCTTCCCCTTCAAATGTGTAAATTCTTGGCACCAGTTTGGGGAAATGATGAAGGTGGAATGATGAATGATGAATTGGGGATAAAAAATGTGTTTGTGTGTATGCGAGGAATGTTGAATTATATAGAGTTAAGTGGCCTTCAAGTGGGAAATGATGAAGGTGGAATGATGAATGGTGAATTGGGGATAAAAATTGTGTTTGTGTGTATGCAAGGAATGTTGAATTATAAAGAGTTAAGTGGCCTTCAAGTCAGGATTTTGGGGTAGTGGCCGGTGGTCAGTGACTAGTGGCCAGTTGGGGAAGGGAAAAATGGTGGTTGTGTAAACTTAGTTCGTTGATAAATAAAGGACTTAGCTATACAAGTTTGGGGAAATGGTCAGTTCAAATGTGTAAGTTTTCTGTCTATCCCTGAAGGGCAGTTACGGCTATCATTGTGACAATATCATCCACCCTTGCGCCGCGGGAGAGGTCATTGAGTGGTTTGTGGAGGCCCTGGAGGATAGGACCGATGGCCTGCCCGCCGCCGAGACGCTCGGCGATCTTATAGCCGAGGTTACCCGCATCGAGATTCGGGAAGATAAAAACATTTGCATTGCCGTGGAGCGGACTGCCGGGGATCTTGCGTTCGGAAACCTCCGGCACAAATGCTGCATCGAACTGCAGTTCGCCGTCAATGATAAGTTCGGGATGACGCTCTTTGGCAATTTCTGTCGCAGTGATAACCTTCTTCACATCCTCACTTGATGCGCTGCCTTTTGTCGAGTACGAGAGCATTGCAATACGAGGCGCATTACCTGATAGCTGCTGATAGGTCTTCGCCGTTGAGATAGCAATGTCGGCAAGCTGGTACGCATCTGGATTCGGTATGACAGCGCCGTCGGCAAATGCAAGAACGATGTCGTCGTGACGCAACCCTGCGAGCTTCGGGAAGCTCATGAGGAACATGGATGACAAGACACGCATTTCGGTGGCAAGTCCGATGCCGCGAATACCGGCGCGGATGACAGCAGCAGTAGTAGAGAGCGAACCGGCAAGCATGCCATCAGCAAAACCGCTCTTTACGCAGAGCGCACCGAAAAGAAGTTCGTCGGAGAGCACTTCGTTTCGCGCTGCATCGAGATCGGTAATTTTCCCTTTACGCTCCTCATAATACTCGATGATGAATTCTTCGGTCTGTGCAAAGTTGTTCGGATTAATGATGCTAAGGTTGTCGAGTTCGATGCCGAACCTATCAGCCGCTTCGCCGATAGCAGTGCTATCGCCGACAAGCGTTACCTCGGCAATGCCTGCATCATCAGCGATCTTCGCAGCGCGGAGCATCCTGTCATCAGTTGCGTCAGCAAGAAGAATATGTTTCTTCGCACTACCGGCGCGGGTCTTAAGTGAGTCTGTTATGGTCATAGGGTAAGACTATCAACTAATCTTATGGCAAACTCGTTTTCCTTGCCTCAATATATTTAGAGAAGACAAATATGAATCCCGATATGATGAAAGCGCTAGAGCAGGTCCAGCGCATGCAGGAAGAAATGGCGAAAGCGCAGGAAAAGCTCAAAGATGTCACTGCGACGGTAGAGGTCGGCGGCGGAATGGTGACGGCAACAGCGAATGGCTTACAGGAGATAACCTCACTCAAACTTGAGAAAGAAGTTATTGACCCGAACGAACAGGAAATGCTCGAGGACTTAATAGTAAGCGCTGTTAACCGTGCAATAGCCAAAGCAAAAGAGCAGGGCGAAGCGCAGGTCAATGCTGTCGCGAATGCTATGATGCCGAAGATACCTGGTCTCAACTTCTGATCCAACTGATGCTTTATACTTCTCCGGCACTCGAAACGCTCATCGAACGCTTCTCCGCCCTGCCGACCATCGGTCGGAAAACGGCGCAGCGTCTTGCACTCTACTTGCTCAAGCAGCCGAACGATGAAATAGAGCAGCTTGCTGATGCGCTGATACAGCTGAAGCTGAAGGTCAGGGCATGTACTATCTGTTCGAACATCACCGAAGAAGACCCGTGCCCGATATGCCGCGACCCGCGTCGCAACCGCACGATGATATGTGTCGTCGAGGAGCCGAACGATGTGCTTGTCATAGAACGCACGAATGAGTTTAGAGGACTTTATCATGTACTTGGTGGTACACTCTCGCCGCTCGATGGTATTGGTCCGGAAGATATTAAAGTTCGAGAACTACTCATGCGTGTCGGAGGTGAAGAATCTCAAGTCACTGAAGTTATCGTCGCACTTGACTCGAACGTCGAAGGCGAAGCAACGACACTCTACCTTGCAAAACTACTTCATCCTCTCGTCGGAAAGGTAACGAGAATAGCAAGAGGTATCCCGATAGGCAGCGACCTTGAGTTCGTTGATGATGCAACGCTGGCGAAAGCATTTGAGGGAAGGTTGATAGTTTGATAGTTGATAGTTAATAGTTTTGGGAGGGGAAATGGCATCGATTAGTCGGTTTGAGGATATACAGGCATGGCAGAAAGCTCGTGTTCTTGTATTTGATGTTTATGAAATAACAAATAGTGGACTTTTCGCAAGAGATTTTGGACTGCGAGACCAGATACGTCGGGCATCGGTGTCTTCAATGACAAACATCGTTGAGGGATATTCAAGAATGTCGAATCGTGACTTTGCGCGATTTCTTGATATAGCAAGCTCGTCTGCATCCGAAGTACGTTCGTTACTTTATGTAGCTCTTGACCAAAAGTACATCGCCCCAGAAACATTTCAAAAG